>DATEMX010000342.1:0-18228 GCA_035275365.1 Polyangiaceae bacterium
TCTCATTCTCGGCTGCCGAGGCGCGGCTCCCGCGCGTGGCGCCGGCGACACGAGGTCCGAGGCGGATGCGTCAGCGGCCCCAGAAAGGGATGCGCGGGCGTTCGTCGATCGACTTGCCCATCGCGATTGGGCGGGGGCGACCGCGCGCTTCGACCCGAAGATGAAAGAGGGACTTCCCCCCGAGAAGCTCGAAGCCAACTGGGCACGTATCGAAGACGAAGCGGGAGCCTGGTTAAGCGTCGAGCTGTCCGCGTGGAGATGAAGGACGGCTTTCGTACGGCGCTGGTGACCGGTCGATTCGCGCGCCATCGCAAGCTCATTCGGGTCGTGTTCGACGGCGAAGGACGAATCGCAGGCCTTTGGTTTCGGCCGGTCGTCGAAGATCTGAAAGCCGATGCGACGGCGGTGATCGAAGCGTTGGCACTCGGCGATGTCGCCAGGGCATCGAGAGACTTCAATGCGACGATGCGTACCGCCCTTGCCGCCGGACCAATTGGAGAGCGCCTGGAAGACGGTCGTCGCGCAGACCGGCGCGTTCGTCGGCATCGAGCGCACGCGCGTAGAGATCGCGTCGGGTTTCTGGATGGTGCTCGCGATTTGCAGGTTCGAGCGCGCGTCGCTCGTCGCCAAGGTGTCGTACACGTCGCGAAGCGAGGTTATAGGTCTGTTCTTTCTGCCTCTGGAAGCGGCGTCCGAGTGGAAGCCGCCTCCTTCATGACTTCGATCCGCCGAGGCAGGGAGGCGAGGGCGCGACGGCGCTGCTGGCCGACCATTCGGCGGGCGTGCGCGACGTGATGGTGAGCGCGTGCACGCCGCCGCGCAGCTGCTCGCCCAGCGCCGCGTAGACGGCGCGGTGGCGCTCGATCAGCGGCTTTCCCTCGAATGAAGGGCTGACGACCACGACCTTGAAGTGGGTCTCCGAGCCCGGCGGGACGCTGTGCATCGAGCTCTCGTTGATGATCTCGAGCATCGTCGGCGCGAGGCTCTCCCGAAGGCGTCGCTCGATTTCCTGCTGAATTCGCACGCCTTATACGTAACGAACGAACTGCGGCTTGGCAAGGCACGCACGAAAGTCGGGGGCGATCGCTTCGGCAGCGCGGCCCATGGAGCTTGCCGCCTGCGCGCACCACAGTCACCACCATGACCAGCGCTGCCGTGGTCGCCGACGACGCGACGGGTTTCGATTGGGTAACGATCGATGCCGAGGCGCTCGATCGCTTCGAACCGGTCCTCGGCTCGCGCGGCTATGGCCGACTGCGCGCGACGGCGAAAGAGGCTAGCGAGCGCTTGTCGGGGCGCGCCGTTTGGAACGTGACGTCGACGGCACGGGGTGGGGGCGTCGCCGAAATGCTGACTTCGCTGTTGCCGCTCGCCCGCGGCGCCGGCGTCGACGTGCGTTGGCTCGTCGTTCACGCCAACGCTCCGTTCTTTGCGTTGACCAAGCGCATCCACAATCGCCTTCACGGCGATCCGGGCGATGGCGGCGATCTCGGCCCGCGCGAGGTCGCCCTCTACGAGCAGCTGCTCGGCGAGCGCGCCAAGAAGGCAAGCCGGCTGGTGCGCGCGGGAGACATTGTCATCTTGCACGATCCACAGACCGCGGGGCTCGCCCCTGCCATGCGGTCGGTCGGGGCGATCGTCGTATGGCGATGCCACGTCGGCATCGACGTTCCCAACGATCTCGTCCGCAGCGCATGGGACTTCATGCGTCCCTATCTCGACGAGGCCGACGCGTACGTCTTCACGAGGCTCGCCTACGTCGGACAAGGGCTCGCGAAGGAGAAGGTCGCCGTCATTCCGCCCTCGATCGACGTGTTTTCGCCGAAGAACGAGACCCTCACGGACGACCAGATCGCGGGCATTTTGGGAGCCGTCGGGCTCGTCGACGGTGACGTCGGCGATCCCTCGTATACCCGCATGGACGGGACGCGCAGCGTCGTGACGCGCCCGGTCGACCTGATGGGCGGGGCGCCTGTCCCGCGGCACATGCCGATCGTGACGCAGATCTCGAGGTGGGACCGCCTGAAAGATCCCGCCGGCGTCGTGCAAGGCTTCGCCGATCACATCGCTCGGCAGCGCGAATGCCACCTGGTGCTCGCCGGGCCCGCCGTCGGCGCCGTGAGCGACGATCCGGAGGGCTTTGGCGTACTCACCGAGATGCGCGCCTTGTGGGAGGCGCTGCCGCCGCCCGTTCGAGCGCGTGTCCACCTCGTCAGTCTGCCGATGGATGACGTGCAAGAGAACGCCGTCATCGTGAACGCCCTTCAGCGCAGAGCGGCGGTCGTCGTCCAGAAGAGCCTCGCCGAAGGCTTCGGCCTGACGGTGGCCGAGGCTATGTGGAAGGCCCGACCGATCGTCGCCAGCCGCGTCGGCGGCGTTCGCGACCAGATTCGGGACGGCGCGAGCGGCCTCTTGGTCGAGCCGAGCGATCTGGCGGCCTATGGTCGCGCGGTCGTGCGGTTGCTCACGGATGCGCCCTTGGCGAAGAGGCTCGGCCGAGCGGCGCACGATCGCTGTCGAGAGGAATACCTGGGGCCGCGTCACCTCGCGCGCTACGTGACCCTCTTCGACGCGCTGCTCGTCGACGGATAGCAGGAGGCGGCGCCCGCGCGCGGCGCGTGGTAGCGTCGGGCCTCGCGCGTGAACGACTCGTCGCCCTCAGCCTCCGACGCCCTTCCCCCAGGATTCTGGGCGACCATCCGCGAAGCCATCCGCGGATCGCAACTCGACTTCACGAAGGTGTCGGTCGGCCGCGCGGCGGTGTTGCTTGCGGTTCCGATGGTCCTCGAGATGTCGATGGAGTCGCTCTTTGCCGTGGCTGACATTTTCTGGGTGTCGCGGCTCGGGTCCGACGCGGTCGCCACGGTGGGCCTTACCGAATCGATGCTCTCGATCATCTACGCCGTCGCCATGGGTCTCTCCGCGGGAGCGACGGCCCTCGTGGCGCGGCGTATCGGCGAGAAGAACCACGAAGAGGCCGCGAAGACGGCGGTGCAAGCCATCGGTCTCGGCGCCGTGCTGTCGATCGGCATCGGGGCGGCGGGCGCGAGCGCGGCGCCGAGCCTACTGGCGGCGATGGGGGCGTCTACGGCGACGGTACGCGTCGGCGCGAACTACACGGCCGTGATGCTCGGCGGCAACGCCACCATCGTGCTGCTCTTCATCGCCAACGCCGTTTTTCGGGGTGCGGGCGACGCCGCCGCGGCTATGCGGACGCTGTGGCTCGCCAACCTCCTCAACATCGCGCTCGGCCCCTGCCTCATTTTCGGATGGGGGCCGTTCCCCGCGCTCGGCGTGACGGGGGCCGCGGTCGCCACCAACATCGGACGTGGCATCGGCGTGAGCTATCAGCTCGTCTCGCTCTTTCGAAAGGGCCGGCGGCTCACGGTCGGACGGCGCCATCTGAGCGTCGACTTCGGCAAGATGATGGGGCTCGTGCGCTTGGCCGGCACCGCCACGTTCCAGACGCTCATCGAGACGGCGAGCTGGCTCGGCCTGGTGCGCATTCTGGCGAGCTTCGGAAGTGCGGCGCTGGCCGGATACACAATCGCCATTCGCATTGCGCTCTTTGCCCTCTTGCCGTCGTGGGGAATGGCCAACGCGGCAGCCACGCTGGTGGGGCAGAACCTCGGCGCGCGCCAGCCCGAACGCGCGGAGCGGTCGGTTTGGCTCGTTGGCCTGTACAATTTGATGTTCCTCGGATTGGTGGGCGCCGTCTTCGTCGCGCTCCCCGAGCCGCTCGTGCGATGGTTCACGACCGAGCCCGACGTCCTACCGCTGGCGGCCGACTGCCTGCGCGTCGTAGCGCTCGGCTTTCTCTTCTTCGCTTACGGCATGGTCCTCGTGCAGGCATTCAACGGCGCGGGAGACACTCTGACGCCGACGGTCGTCAATTTCGTTTGCTTCTGGTTGATCAAGATCCCGCTCGCCTACCTTTTCTCGAAAGGTCTCGGGATGGGGCCGCACGGTGTCTTCGTCGCCGTGACGGTGGCTTATAGCGTCCAAACGATGGCAGCGCTGTGGCTCTTCCGACGCGGCCGTTGGAAGACGAAAGTCGTCTAGTAAGAAACCTCGGTCAGGCTGTCTCACCGCGACGCCGGTTTCCTGCATCGTGTGTCGGGCGCAGCCTGGTGGGGGGCTAGTAAGAAACCTCGGTCAGGCTGTCTCACCGCGACGCCGGTTTCCTGCATCGTGTGTCGGGCGCAGCCCGGTGGGGGGCTAGTAAGAAACCTCGGTCAAGCTGTCTCACCGCGACGCCGGTTTCCTGCATCGTGTGTCGGGCGCAGCCCGGTGGGGGGCTAGCAGGAAACGGCATGCGCGCCGCGACGAACCGCGAGAACTTCACGGGAGCGTCACGCGGTCGGTCTAATCTGCCCGTGTCGTTATCCATGGTCGCTGAAAGACGCATCGAGGCGCTCGTCGCGCTGACCGCCATTGCCTCGCACGCGTCGTCGCTCGGCGCGGGTTTCGTTTGGCTCGACCACGCGCACATCGAGGAGGGTCTGGCTTTGGCGCGCCCGGGCGCTTGGGCCGCCCTTTTCGCGCATGGTTTTGCGGGAACCGGATTTTACCGACCGCTCATGTCGGCCTCGCTGTCGCTCGATGCGGCGTTTGGTGGCGCTCCGTGGCTCTACCATGCGACGAGCTCCGCGTGGCATGCCGCGGCTGCCGTGATGACAGTCGTAGCGGCCGGCGCGCTCGGGATCCCGCGCCGAGCCGCGGCGACGGCGGGCGTTCTCTTTGCCGTGCATCCGGTCACGTCGCTCGTGTCGAACGCCATCGCGTTCCGATCGGAGGCGATGATCGCTACGATGCTCCTCGCTCTCGTCGCCCTGCATCGAAGGGGTCACCGCTGGGGCGCTGGGGCAGCACTCCTGGCGGCGGGGCTCACCAAAGAGACAGGCGTCGTTCTCGGCCCGCTCTTCGTGCTCGCGCTCGAATGGGCCTCGCCGAACGAAGACCGGCGCGAGTCGGGCGCGCGCGTGCGCCTTTGGGCGACGGAGGCGGGCGCGTGGGCCGCCGTCCTCGCGCTTCGCTATGCCTTCGCGCCTTCGTGGCGTGCGGGGTTTGCGCCATTGGCATTTTCGGACGCCGTGGGAACGCGACTCGCGTCGCTCGCAAAGAGCGCGGCGCGGCTGGTCGTGCCCATCGAAGCAACGATTTGCGACAGCTTTCCGGTGTCGCCGCTCTTCGGGCTTCGCGCGCTCAGCGGGGCGGTCGTGCTCGCGGGGCTCGCGTACCTCGCGCTTCGTCGGCGCGGCCCGGCGCTGTTGCTCTTCTTGTCGATCCTTCCGTCGCTGCAGCTCGTGCCGGTGATGCGCTGGTGGTCGCCGCACTACCTGTATGTTCCGCTCGCATTCGCCGCGATGCTCGTGGCCCAAGCGCTCGACCTCCGATCCAAAGGCGCCGTACGCTGGGCGGTGCTCGGCGCGTCGCTTCTTGCGGCGATGTCGTTCGTCGAGGGGCTCCGCTATCGGAGCGACGAGTCGTTGTGGGCGCCCGAGGTGGCCGCCGATCCGACGTGCCGCGAGGCGCATTTTTATCTCGCCGAGAGCGCTCGCGAAGCGCGCCAATGGGACGAGGCGGCGTCTCGCTATGAGCACGCGCTCGCCTCGTCGCCCGCGACCTTGAGCTATGTCGATCAGCTCTCGACTTTGCAAAATCTCGGTGTGGTGCGGCTCGAACAGCACAAGCCGAGCGAAGCCCTCGTGGCATTTCGCGCTGCGCTCGGCGTTGCCGGTGACGACGAGCAGCGGCGCCGGCTCACCCACAACCTGGCCACCGCGGAGCTCAGCACCGGCAACGCCCAAGAAGCGGCCCGGCTCCTGGCGCCCGAGGTGGTTCGCACGGACGCGCTCCCAGCGTCGATGTTGGTGCGGGCCCGTGCCTTGGCCACGCTCGGCGAGCGTGAGCAGGCCGCCGCACTCATCGAGCGGCTGAAGGCCACGCGCGGCGCTCCCCAGGAGTAGGCGGCATGGAATCGGCGACGGTAAGCGCAAGTGCCCTGCGTCGGCAGCCAATCGTGGTGACCGGCGGCTATATCGCCGGGCCTCTCTACGATTGGACCGAGAAAGAAACCATCGCCCGATCGCTCAAATGCTCGCTTTGGGCGGGGCTCGTTGTCCTCGTCACCTTCGGGCTCGGGTACGGGCTCTGGCGAGCCCACCGCCCCGACGACATCATGCCGTTTCTCGCCCTTGGCAACGTCCTTGGCAACGTCGTTTCCCTGATGCACTTCTGGTACGACGGCTTCGTGAGGTCCGTTCGCAAGGGCCACGTCTAGTCAGGATGAGGATACCGACCCCACCCGAGATGAGCCGGCCGAGAAAGCATTTCGACGCTCGATAGGAGACTCGGTTTCGACCGGCCGATTCCAATTTGGTATGGCAAGTTCGAGGTGGCGCTCGAAAAAGGGCCCTCGGTGTCGAAAGTTCGAGGTGACGCTCGATAGAGGACTCGGTTTCGACCGGCCGACTTGGCATGACGATGTGACCAAGTTGTGTATCGATGCTGGTCGAGGTCGGCTCTTGCCCTCAAGAAAAAGGGAGCCGAGCGGCGACCTGCCGCTCGGCTCCTCCAGGACCTCGGGTGAAGGTCCGTACCGGCGCTCAGTGCGCCGCGCTGTACGTCACGTTGAAACGGTCGGTGACTTCGCCTCGCACGTTCTTGAAGTAGCCGGTCGCCTTCTTGGGGTTGCCGGCGTTGAACGTGATGAATTGCGCGCCGTGCGTCGCGCCTTGGTTCGACGTCTGAATGTGCGCCCACTCGCCCTTGCAGCCGTAGGGGTAGATCGCCGGCAGGCAGAGGAGTTGCGGACGGATGCTATTTCCACCCAGTCCGACGACGTTGGTGAAGGTACGGCCCGGGCCCACGCAGAGCTCGTTGGGATCGGAGCAGGTGGGATCGACCGTCTGCGAGGTCATGTCAAGCAGGGTCTTGGTTCGTTCGTAGCTGTGCTCGTGGCCCGTCTCGATGATGGCGCCGCCCTGTCGGCAGGCCTCGTAGACGCTCCAGCCCATCTCGTCGCCTTTGCCGCCGACCTGCATTTGCTTCTGGTTTTGGTGCCAGTTGCAGATCTTCCAGGTGTGCGCCTCGTCCTGCAGGAACGGCGTGATGTTGGCGCCCGTGTCACCTTTGCGGATGGTGGCGATCACCAGGCCGCGCCAGATCGTCTTGTAGTTCGCGTCGTGGGCTCCCGCGATGCGGGCGGCGCCGTCGAGGTGCTGCGCGGCCTTCGGCAAGAAGTCGGCCCAGGTCGAATCGTCGTGGTTGCCGCGCGAGATGAAGACGGGAAAGCTGTCGCCGAGGAAGGCCTCGGTCGCGGCCCAAAACTCAGCCGGCGCGGCGTCGTAGGTCATGTCGCCTTCGACGACGAAGCCGTCGGCCTTCTCGGCCTTGATGAGATTAAGGACCTGCGTGTAGTTCGTGCGCGAATCCATGTCGCCGGCAAAGGCGACTTTGAGATTCGGAGTGGTCGAGATCTCGGAGCAAGTGACGGTGACCGTGCGCGTCGCGGGGCAGGTATCGCCGTCCGAAACGCTGAGGGTAATGGTCGCGGGCCCGGGAGTCGCGCATGTGAACTTGGTCTTCGATGCCGTGGGATCCGAGAGGGCGCCCGAGGAGGCGGACCAGGCGTAGGTGAGGGGCGAAGGCGCGGTGTCGACGTCGCTGCCGACGCCCGTCAGATCGAGCGAGCTGCCGACTTCGACTTCGGCG
The DNA here is from genome assembly GCA_035275365.1 of Polyangiaceae bacterium. Lineage (GTDB taxonomy): Bacteria > Myxococcota_A > Polyangia > Polyangiales > Polyangiaceae > DASWDH01. The sequence continues at coordinate 7,717 of DATEMX010000342.1, forward strand.
GGGTTGGCCTCGAGCAAATCCACGGCGGGGCAAACATTGAACGCGCCGTTGACGAGGAGGGTTCCTTTGGACTGCGGGCGCTGGCATTGCAAACGGACGACGACCTTGGTGACGCCCGTCGCCGTGACGTCGAACGAAGCGGTGCCGGAGCACGAACCCGCGCCGCCGAGCGCGCTAGCGTTGAGCGTGAGCGAGTAGCCGTTTGCCAGGGGGATGGCGTCGATGGTCGCGCTGAGCGTCTCGCTCTGCGAGACGTTGATGCTGCCGTTGCGACCGAAGCCGCCGGGCCCGGTGAGGACGTACTGGACGGCGTCGATCTGGATGCCCGACGCGACCTCCAGGTTGAGGCCGACGGAGCCCGTGTTTTCGCTCACCGGTTGGTTCGAAGGATCGCTCGAACATCCTGCGAACGAGGTGGTGCCGACGACGCTCGCTGCGAGGACGCCGAGTACGATTACTTTTTGCGTTGAAAGGTTCATGTGCGTATGACCTCCAAGAGTTTTCTTCGTGACGCTTGGGTCCGGTTCCTGACGATGGACGCAAAGCGCGTTCGCTCCCATCTCAAGACGCGTGCCAGCGGGGCGGTCGCGCCTCGGTTGCGAGAAACTGCCCGAGCGCCGAACGGCGTCGCGGCGTCGCGGTTCGACTTTCGGATGGCGCCATCCGGTTTTCGGAAAACACGTGCTCGCGAGGAAGGCGATTCGGTGACGACGCTGACGAGGAGGTCTTCGTGTCGCGCCCGGCGACGCGATCAGTCGGCGTCGGGGCCGGCGAACGTGAGCGTTACCCCGAGGGCGCTCGCGAGGTCGGTCTTCGCCGTGACCTCGAGCTCTTTCACCGCGCGCGCTGCTCTGCCGAGGCCCTCCTCGTCGCTCGGGTCGGCATCCGGGCGCGACGTGCGTGGTGCCTCAGCGATGGCGCGCACCGTCGCGAGGGCCTTCGCGAACGCGGCGCGGACGTGTTCATCGATGGCGGGAGCCCCGAGCTTGACGAGGGCCCCGAGCCCGCCGCGGCGGCCTCCGAGGTAGACGCGCTCGGTCCCTGACAGAAGCCAGAGCGGTATCTCGAGCTCGGTTCGGCTCAGCACTCCCTCTACGTCGCGACCCTGGGCGGTGTGACTACCCGCTACTCGCGCGAGGTGCCCACTCGCCGCCTCCACGATGTCGACCATTTGGTTGACGAGGAGGCTCGTACTCTCTTGCCCTCTGGCTGCAAACGTCGCTGCGTACGCGGTGCCGTCGCCCAGCGATCGCGCGGCATTTTCGGCGCACCGGGTGACGTTGCTCGCCAACGCCGCGGTCAGCTGGCGCGCGCGATCGCCGTCGGGGCTGCTGGCGGAGGCGGGCGCGCCGGCGGCCCTGGCGAAGACCAGGCGCTCGATCGCGAAAAGACCCTTTTGATCGACGCCCAGCTCGTCGACGCCGTGGAGGTCCAACTTAGCCGCTGCGATGCCGAAGGTGGCGCCCTTGCGGGGTGGCCAATAGAGCGCCCGCAAGAGCGCGCTCGTCTCAACGAGAGGGCCGTGCCGCAGGCACGAGGCCCGCTTCCACGCCATCGTGGCTTCTCGCCACCGAGCTCGCACGTCGGAGAGGTTTTGCTCGGAGGGGGCCCGCGCCAAGTCGCCGGTGCTGGCCTCGAGCCGGCGGCTCGTCGCGACGAGGGCCTCGACATCGGACACCATGAGGTCTTGCACGATCGCCGCGAGGACGGCCTCCGGTGTCGCTGGGCGCCTACAGCTCGCGACCGCGCAGGGGAGCAGCGCTTGAAGGAAGGAGCGGCGGTGCACGGCGTTCGTGGCCATGCTCTATGCCACGCTTAGGTGAAGCCGCGACGACGCTGAAGTGAAGCCGCGACGACGCTGAAGTGACGCCTACGCGGCGCCGTGACCGTGTATGCTGAAGTTGTCGATGGGACCGTGCTCACGAGGTGTTTCGTACCATAGTCATCGAGCGCGCGGGTGGCCTTGAACCACGCCTACCCACGTCAGCTCGCGGCCTTCGTTCAAGAGCGCTGGGCCGAGATGGTGGCCGCAGACAGCGGCTCGGCGCCGCCGCTCAGGATGTGCGTCTTGCCGGAGCTCCACACGCTCGAGACGCTCCTATCGACGGCGTACCAAGCGACGCTCCTTCGTGAGGAAGAACGCGCCGTGACATTTCGGCTGATCGTCGGCGACCGAGGGTCGTTTCCGGACGAATCCGGCCCGCCCGAGGGGCTCCATCGCCTTGCCTTCTCGCACCCGCGTCCGTTCACCGAGCACGAGCTCCGGCGTCTCTCGCCCGCAGCCAAATACCACCGGTCACTCATCGGCATCGAACGCGCCAACGGCGGCGATCTGGCGATCTGGGGTCTCTTGCAGTCGGGGCCGCGCTGGCTCGACAACGTTCGAGGTGGGCGTCGCTTTTTGCCGACGCTCCCGTCGACGCGCCTCGTCGTTCGCGCTACGGGCCCGGGTCGCATCGCGGTCGCCAGCGGGGCGACGACCCTCGGCGAGATTCGCGGTGGCAAGATTACGGCCCCCGCGATGGACGCATTCGAATCACAGTGGCTACCCGAAATGTTTCGCGGCGAGCGCGAGGCCCTCGTCGCGGAGCACGACGCCGCGCGACAAAACGCCGCCGATGAGTGGGGCGATCTCGACCCCGACGTGGCTCGCATGCTCCCACAGCAAATGGTCAAGCGCGTCATCTCCACCGTGCGGAGCGCGCACCACGGCGGCACGCTGGTCATCCTGCCGCATGGCCGCGCCGACGAGATCACGAGCTCCTTGGTCCGGCTCAAATACGCGTTTGACCCGGGCGAGCCGCGGCGCAGGTTTCGGACGCTGATGCTCGCAGTCATGCGTAGGCTGGCCGAGAGCGCCGCGCCGGGCAGCAGCATGGCGGTCGGCTGGAGCGTGTACGGCTCGAGCCACGATCCGGCGCTCGCCGAGTTGAACGAGGCGGTCTTCGAACTCTCGCACCTCTTCGCTGCGCTGGCCGACGTGGACGGCGCGGTGGTCATGACCAAGCGATTCGAGGTGATCGGCTTTGGCGGCGAGATCGCCGGCGATCTCCCCGACGTTCGCACCGTCTTGCGCGCCGTCGATCTCGAAGGGACCGAGCGCGAGGAGGAAGCGGTCGAAGGCGTGGGCACGCGGCACCGCTCGGCCTACCGCCTTTGCAGCCGCGTCCACGACGCCCTGGCCGTCGTCGTTTCCCACGACGGCACGGTCCGTTTCGTGAAGTGGCACGATGGCGCGGTGACGTATTGGGATCACGTTTCCGCCGGTTCGCCGGAAGGTTGAGCTCGGGGCGATGAGCAGCAAGGGTCGGCCCTACCGCACGCTCGTGCTCCTCGGCCACGAGGTCCTCGTGGGCCGTGGCGACGCTGAAAACGATCACTTGACCTTCGAACTCGCCGAGCCGCACGATCTCTGGCTTCACGTGGCTGGAGGAACGCCGGGCAGCCACGTCGTCGTGCGCAACCCAAAACGGATCGAGCTCCCGCGCGATGTCATCGAGGGCGCCGCGGCGGTCGCGGCTTGGTACTCCAAGGCGCGCGGCGCGGGTCGCGTCGAGGTGCACTACTGTCGAGCATCGGACGTCGGTAAGCCCCGCGGAGCGCCCACGGGCATGGTCCAGCTTGCGCGATGGAAATCGGTGCGCGTCGTGCCCGCGCTGCCAGTCTAGACCTGAGGGGGCCCGCCGCCGACCTTGCGGCGAAAGCTCTCTTTGTCGCTGGCCCGTTCAACGGCAGCGTCGGCGCTGATCTTGCCGGACGTCACCAGCCGTTCGAGGGCCATATCGAGCGTCTGCATGCCGACCGCTTGTCCCGACTGCATGAGGCTCGCGAGCTGAAATGTCTTACCCTCGCGAATCATCGACGCCACGGCCGTCGTTCCGATCAAGATCTCGTGAGCCGCCAGCCGACCCTTGCCGTCGGACGTCTTCAGGAGTTGTTGCGCGACGACGCCCATCAAGCTCTCCGAGAGCATGCCGCGAATCTGCGGCTGTTCGTCGGCCGGGAACGCGTTGATGATGCGCTCGATGGTGGCGGGCGCGCTGTTGGTGTGGACGGTGGCGAAGATGAGCACGCCGAAGCTCGCGAGCTGCAGCGCCAACTTCATCGTCTCGTTGTTGCGTAACTCGCCGACCAAGATGACCTGCGGATCCTCGCGCGCAGCGCTGCGAATGGCGGTGGCGAACGTCGACGCGTCGGGGCCGACCTCGCGGTGGGTGACCTGAGCGCGCCGCGATTCGTGGACGAACTCGACCGGGTCCTCGATGGTGAGGATGTGGCACGGCCGGTTTACGTTGATGTGATGAATCATGGCCGCCAGCGTGGTCGATTTGCCCGAGCCGGTCGGCCCGGTCACCAAGACGAGCCCACTCCGTCGCTCCGCCAGCGTGCGGATCACTTCGGGGCACCCGAGATCGGCGAGCGTGGGCACCTTGTTGGGGATGAAGCGAAACACAGCGCCGAGGCCGGCCGTGCGATAGAGGTAGTTGGCGCGAAAACGAGCGCGCGCGTGGGCGTAGGCAAAATCGAGGTCGAGCTCTTCCAGGATGCGGCGCTTCTGCTCCGGGTTCACGATCTCGAAGAGGAAGTCTTCCATCTCCGGCACGGTGAGGGCCTCGTCGCGTAGCGGGGTGAGCTCGCCTTTGGCGCGCACGAGCGGCGGGTAGCCGACCGCAAGGTGCAGATCGCTCCCGTTCATGTCGAGGAGGCGATCGAAGAGCGCGTCGATCTTGGCCATCGCCGCTATGGCCCCTTTCTCGGCGGCAAAGGAGGCGCCGCGGGAGGACGCTGCCCGCCGATGACCGCGGCGAGCTCGTCGGGCGCTTCGGCATACGAGCGCGCTTCGTCGAGCGTCACTTTGCCCGCGCGAACGAGCTCGGCGAGCGAATCGTCGAGTCTCACGATCCCCATGGCCTTGCCGCGCTGCTGCAAGCTCGGGATCTGGTACGTCTTGGCGTCGCGAATGAGATTCCAGAGCGCGATGTTGCCCGGCAGAATCTCCGCGGCGGCGAACACGCGGGCCCCGTCGACGCCCTTGACGAGCCTCTGGCTCACGATGAGGCGTAGCCCACCCGCGAGCGACATGCGGACCTGGGGTTGATCGCCAGGAGGAAACATGTCGATGAGCCGATCGATCGTCTTGGCCGCGCTCGGCGTGTTCATCGTGGAGATGACGAGGTGACCCGTTTCACTCGCGGCGAGCGCCATGCGCACGGTTTCGGAGTCGCGCAGCTCGCCCACGACGATGACGTCGGGGTCTTCGCGGAGCGAGGCCTTGAGGGCCGCCGCGAAGGAGCGCGTGTTGGTGCCGACCTCGCGCTGGCTGATGAGCGCCTTACTGCGCGGATAGACGTACTCCACGGGATCTTCGACCGTGATCACGTGGTGCGACGTCTCGGTGTTGAGGACATTGACGATCGCCGCGAGGGTGCTCGTCTTGCCGTGACCCGTGGGACCCGTCACGACGATGAGACCTTGGTGATGGTGCGTGGCTTCGGCGATCGCGTGGGGCAGGCCGAGGGAGGCGAGTGTAGGCACGTCTCTGCCGATGAGACGCAGCGACGCCTTGATGCCTCCGCGATGGCGCGAGACATTGGCGCGAAACCGGCCGAGCTCGGGGAGTTCCAGCGCGAAGTCGCATGAGCCGTGGATCTCGAGCTCGCCCTCGAGACGCGCCGGCACGATGGGCAGGACGAGCTCCTCGACTTCACGCGAATCGAGCACGGGACCGAGCGGTCTTAGGTCGCCGGCGACGCGAAAGAGCACCGGGCGGCCCGCGACGACATGCACGTCGCTTGCTTGCTCGGACCGGGCATTGGATAGCAGGCGATCGAGCGGGCCGGCCTCGGGGACGGCGAGCTGAACGGGGGCTCGCGGAATGCTCGAGGTGCGCTTGGCGGCCGGCGTGGACGGAGGGGTCGCGCTGGCGACTGGTTCGGCCCGCTCGGCGGGGCGCACGGCGATGGAATCGCGCTGCACTGCCTTGGGGGCCGTGAAGAGTGGCTGGTGGCGCGACACGGCACTGGGCGTGGCGGGCTCGGTGGCGTGGGCCGCGGGAGCGCTGCGTTTGGTGATGCGGACCTGCAGCACACCGCTCCGGCGCGCGGCGCTCACCCGCAAATGGCCGAGCGCGTCCTCGGTGGTCTTCCAGCTCAACGGCTCGTGACCGATACCGTCGATGTGCCGCAATCCTCCGAGCGCCAGCAAGAGCTCGACGATGTCGTCCTCGCTCGCCGCCGTCGTCCCGAGAGGCTGATAGTCCTCGCCGATTCGGGACATGGGCGGGCGCCCCGCCGCGACGGCGAATTCGGTCACGTCGCTGCGCATGAGCGCCCGATTCATGGCGTCGAGCAGGTTCATGGCAAGGCAAACCGAAGAACGGCGCTTTTCCCCAAGCCTTGAGAGGCTCTCCGCTCAGGGGACCAGGTCACTCGTTCTCTTCGCCTTTTCGACGGCGCGGCTCGATGTTGGCAGCGCGCCCCAGCTCGCTGCGGATGCGGCCGACGCGTTCGATCTGCCCCTTGGCGGGGAAGCGCTCGTAGAAGCCCTCCGAGCGGAACGTCTTGGTGAGATCGGTCCACGGGGCGAGACGGCGTTCCCAGCGCTTCACCCGTCCATCTGACGGATCGGCGTCGACGCGCGCGAGATCGGCGCACACGCGGAGCATGGCCTTGATGGTCACCGGACGCGTCACCATGTAGTTGGCGTGGCCCCAGGCGCTCTCCCAGACCTTCTCGGCGGCCTTGAAGAAGTCGCGGATGACCTCGTAGAAGCGCTGCGCCTCGCGCGGCGCGTTGGCCCGCTTCTCGATCGTCTTCCAATCGGTCGCCGCCCACTTGTGAATCTCGTTGAAGAGCTCGGCCTGCAAGATCCACTTCTCCTGCTTGCTGCGGCCGCCGAGGCGGTTGATCTTGTAGCGAAGCGGGCTGTCGCCCTCGGCGTAGAGCTTTTCTACGACGCGCGCGGCAAACTTGCGGTCGGGCGCCGCCCACGAGACGCGCTCGTAAAGATCGACGAGGTGGCTCTTGTTGATTCGCGTGGGGGTCGAATTGATGATGACGAACATCTCGGTCGCAAAGTCTTCACTCTTGCCGTCGAAAATGACGCAAGGCACGTGGATGGTGCGCGCGTCTTCGGGCCTCTGCTTGGAGAAGAAGTGCAGCGCAGCCAAGCGGTGCTGGCCGTCGATGATGAGGTATTTGCCGCGCGGTTCTTGCAGGTTGCCCACGTTGTCGAAGGGCCGCACGGGATCGAATTGGAGCCGCTCGGCCGTGAAGAGCAGCACGGTGCCGGGGATGGGAGGCTGACTCACCGCCGTTTCGTAGAAGTTCTTGATGGCGCCGACCTTGGCCTTCGAGAGCTCTCGTTGAAAGGCGGCGTCGTTCTGCTCGATGCGGCCGATGAATTGGGCCACCTCGTCGCTTTTGTCGATCTCGTCGGCGGCGATGCGTGCGCCTTCGTCGTAGAAGCGGCTGATGAACCGCACACGATCGAGCAAATCCTCGGCCGGATAGGCCGCAAAATAGAACACGCCGTCTTTTTGCCTGATTTGGGTCGCGAGCACGGCCCGATGTTACCGGCGATCGGTCCTACGTAGAAGCGGCTTCGTCGCCGTAGGCCCGCCGCGCCAAGGTTCGCGCATCACGCGATCGCTCCGGCGGCACGGCGGCTTGGCGAGTGTTGAATTCGTAAACGGTTTTGAGTGCTTGCGAGAAGTTGGCGGAGCGGGCTCTATTCGAGGTTGCGGGCGAGCTTGATCAAAATGAATTCGTTGTCGTCGGGGAGGTTCAAGCCCTTGTGGCGACCGATGCTACCCGGGTAGTTGTTGTCGTTGGTGACGGCGATGAGGTTCGGCGCCAGCACGAGCACGCTCTCGATGGTCACGAAGGGAAACGAGAACGGATTGCCGAGGCCGACATCGCCCGCGAGTCCCGTGCCGGCGGAGATGCCGAGCGAGTCGGGGATGGCGTTAAGGTTCACGAGCTCGGTCTTGGTGACGTTGCCCGTGCCGCTCGCCAACTCGACCTGGTAGACGCGCTTGAAGCCGGTCACGTCGCCTTGCGTGTTGTCGCGCTCGATGACGAGCCCCTTTCGTCGGCGTGTAGAGAACGAACTCTCCGATCGATTCGCCCTTCGTTTCGAGCTCGTAGGTGAACCGCGCGCCCGTGTAGGACTTCGCCACGGCGTCGAATTCGTGCGCATAGATCTGCTTGGCGGGTGCGCCGGTGAGCGCCTTCTCGAGCAGCGGATAGAGCTTCTTGCCGTCGGGCGAGAGCGCCATTCCTTCGAACCCGCCGCTCGTCTGCGAGCGCACGGCGTAGTCGAGCGTCGTGCGGCGATAGGGCTAGAAGAGCCCCGCCATCACCCGCCTTCTGGCTGTAGACGCTGCTCCCGGTGACGTCGCTCGGCATCAAGTCGGGTGTGAATTGAACGCGCCGGAACGAAAGTGAGAGGGGCGCGAGAGAGGGCGCGCACGAGGAGCGTTTTTCCGAGACCGGGCACGCCCTCGATGAGCACGTGCCCCGCGCGAGCAGACCGATGAGCGTGTGTTCGACGATCTCGTTTTGGCCGAGGAGCGCACGGCTGACTTCTGCGGCGACGCGCTGAATGCTGGAGCTGGCTTGTTCGACGTTCACGTAAATCCTCCGGTTCGAAAGACGAGTCTTTCGAGATCGTGCAGTTTGGCGAGATCGGCGGGCTCGTCGTCGAGGCCAGGCTCGGTCGCACTCTTGGCTTCGGCGAAGAGCACGACGACCTCCGTCTCCGCCATTCGGGCGCGGTGTGCTGCGGTGGCGGCGAGATCGAAGAGGGCGGTGTTCCCGCCGGGGCTCAACCGATCGCGCATCCTGTCGACGGCCCAGTTGCCATAGGCCGCCAGCGCGAAGCGGCTCGCCCGCGCGCGCCCGTAGGTCGCGCCGAGCGCGCGCACGTGATCTACGAAGGCGCGCCGTCGCAGGGTGACGGGATCGCGCCGCGCCCCGAAGGCTACGCCGCGGTGCCAGGCCAAGAGCGCGCCGAAGGCGAGCAGGGCGAGCACCACGAAGGGGACCGCCAAGAAGAGCCCCGCGAGCGCGGCCTTCGAGTTTGCAACGCGCTCGAACCCGAGCGGCGCTTCGGTGCCGAAGATGGCCGCCGCCATCGATTCGCCGGTGATGACCGAGAGCGCGATGAAGGCGATCGCCATGGCCAAGAGCGCAAGCGCCGTCTCCACGACGCTGCCGATCCTCCCCGACGTGAACCGGTTGCAGCGCGTGAGCGACGCGCCGAACGCGGTGCCTTCGAGCCATCGAACCTTTGAGAATTCACCTTTTGGTCGCGCGGGTCAACGGTTGGACCTTGACGGACCGCGGGGCCGGGGTAGGTCTTCGCGTTGGCGTTGGCTCGCAAACTTCACGTAGCGGGCGAAGATTGGTAAATACCGTCTTCATGGGGGTGGCATCGTGATCGATCTTCTCTACCGAATGGCGTACCGCTGTGCGTACCGCATGATGCGGGTCTACTGGGCGACGACGCATCCCGAGACGCACGGTGCGCTCGTCGCTATGTGGCACGAGGGCCGCATCTTGCTCGTACGCAATAGCTACGTGCCTTACTACTCGCTGCCGGGTGGTTACGTCCGCCCGAGCGAGGCGGGCAGGGACGCCGCGCTTCGCGAGCTCCGAGAGGAAACGGGGATTCGAGCCGAGCCGTCGTCGCTCACGCGCGCGCTCGACGAGCGGCACGAATGGGAAGGCAAGCGCGAGCATATCGAGATCTACGAGCTCGCGCTCGACGCCGAATGCGTCGTGGCAGTCGACAATCGCGAGGTCGTGAGCGCGCAGTTCTTTTCGCCCGAGCGCGCGCTCGAGCTGGACCTTTTTCCGCCGCTCCGAAGGGTCATCGAGCGGCGACAAAAGGGGCCCCGGGCCCCCCCGGCCTAGCGCTACTGCCGCAGATCCCCGAGCCCAGATCGATCATCGGACCAGAGAGTCGAGCGCTCGAACCGCGCGGCGTCGCAGTTCATTCGGGTTGACTAGACAATCGTCTCGATCTCTCGGATGCGGCACGGCCGGTCCAACGCAGCAAATTTCCAGCATTTACTTGACTCGGTTCGATCGGCCGGCCTAGCGTCGCGATGGATTTCGGCTAAAGAGTCCTGTTCGTGCCGGTGTCCCCCGCACTTCGGCAGAGCCTCAAAAGGAAATGTCCTCCCTCTCGATCGTCGCAGCCGGCAGCTACCTACCCGGGCCCCCGTACACCAACAGCGATCTTGCTCGTGTGATGGAGACCACGGACGAGTGGATTCAGCAGCGCACGGGCATCGCGCAGCGCCACTACGCACCCGAAGGGGTCGGGGCCTCCGATCTTGCGCTCGAGGCCGCCAAGCAGGCGCTCGCGCGGGCAAAGATTGCCCCCGAGGACATCGACTACATCCTCTTTGCCACGATGACGCCCGACTATATCTTGCCCGGGTCTGCCCCCGTGCTCGCCGCCAAGTTGGGTGCGGTCGGCATTCCGGCGCTCGACATCCGGCAG
>DATEMX010000343.1:0-2328 GCA_035275365.1 Polyangiaceae bacterium
AGCCTTCGACGAGGCAGCCGAGCTCTTCGTTGATGTTGAGCGAGAGCGGACCGCGAATGCGCGACATGCCCCGCGCTTTCAACCAAGTGGCCGCGCGATCGAGCAGCAGCTTGCAGACCTCGGCGTCGTCGATGGTGTCGAGGAAGCCGAAGAAACCGGCGCCGTCGCGGTGGCGATCGAGGTGCGCGCGGTCGATTTGCGCGGTCACCCGCCCTACGCAAAGGCCGTTACGAAACGCGGTGAAACAGGTGCCTTCGGCGTGGGCGAAGAACGGATTCTTCTTGCTCAACCTATCGCGCACGTCGAGATCGAGTGGGCGTACGTAGGAAGGGTCCCCGCGATAGATGCGCTCGACGACGTCGAGAAACGGCTTGAGATCGCCCCCGATGGGGATTTCGCGGATTTCTGCGGCCATGGCTGCGGCTTTTCCGTACCCTGGCTCTCCGCCAGTCGTCAATGATTCCCGGGCCAATCCTCGATTAAATCAGCGTTCCCGGGCTCGCGAACATTTTCTACACCGAGCGATGCGAGCCGCGTGGGGAGGACCGAAAAGCGACCATTGGGCGGTTGGCTCAGATGACGCCGAATTTCTTGCCCACCGAGCGGAAAGCTTCGAGGCCTTTGTCGAGATGCTCCTTCGTGTGCGTTGCCATGTAGCTCGTGCGGAGCATGGCCTGCTTGGGGGGCACGCCCGGCGAGATGAACGGGTTGGTGTAGATCCCGTGCACGTCGAGCAGCTCTTTCCACATCATGATCGTTCGCAAATCTTGCCGAACGTAGACGGGGATGACCGCGGTCTCGCTGTGGCCCACGTCGAAGCCCATGCCCTTCAGCTCTTCGCGCATGTAGGTGTAGTTTTTGCGGAGCTGGTCGATGCGCCACGTTTCTTCCTGCATGACCTCGAGCGCCGCCATGGCCGCGGCAACACACGGGGGCGCCGCGCTGGCGGCGAACATGAACGAGCTGGCAAAGTGTTGGATGTAGTCGAGCACCTTGCGCTCACCGACGAGCCACCCACCGATGGAGGCGAGCGATTTCGAGAAGGTTCCGCCCATCAGATCGACTTGATCGACGACGCCAAAGTGCGCCGCGGTGCCCCGGCCGCTCGGCCCGATGACGCCGAGCGCGTGCGCGTCGTCGACGAAGAGGCGAGCCTTGTGCTTTTTGACGACGCTGACGATCTCGGGGAGGCGCGCGATCTCCCCTTCGGCGCTGAAAACACCGTCGGTGATGACGAACGCGCCTTCGTCGGGCGCGAGCTCCGAGAGCGTTCGGTCGAGCGACTCGGGATCGTTGTGCCGGTAGCGCACCATGCGCGCGCCCACCGCTTGCCCGAGGCGCACGCCGTCGTAGATCGACGCGTGATCGTTGCGATCGATGACGGCGACGCACTTCTTGTTCGACAAGAGCGCCGAGATGGTGGCGATGTTGACTTGGTAGCCCGTGGTAAAAACGAGCGCCGACTCTTTGCCGTAGAAGGCGGCGAGCTTTTCTTCGAGCTGGTTGTGGAGCTTCATCGAGCCGTTGACGAGGCGCGACCCCGTCATGCTCGTTCCGAACTTCTTGATGGCTTCTGTGGCGGCTTCGCGGACCTTCGGGTGCGTCGTCAGGCCGAGGTAGTTGTTCGATCCGAACATGGTAACGCGCCGGCCCTCGAGGATGGCTTCGGGGCCGTCATTCAGATCGAGCGGACGAAAGAACGGATAGACGCCCATTTTGCGGGCGTTGTCGGCCGCGCGAAATTGGAAAGCCTTTTCGAACACGTCGCGCCCGCCGATCGCCGAGAGCGCCGTACGCGATGCCATCGAGGCGGCTAGCTCGTCGCCGGCTTCGCCGTGGTCACCCTTGGCGTGGCCGTTGGTGTGGCTGCCGTTGACTTTTTCGACGCTGCCATGCCCGTTGGCGTGACCGTTTCCGTTGGTGACGCCTTCGACGTGCGGCTTGGCTGGAGCAATGTCGAGATCGTCGTCGATGGCGGGATCGATGCTCGGAAGGCCGTGCCCCTGCGTGAGGAGGTGCCACGCTTCGCCTGCCTTGGACGCGGCGGCCCGCATGCGGCTGCGAGCGTCCATGACGCCTTCGGCTGCGCGCATCAGCCGATCGTCGCTCAGCACCTTGAGGACGCCGGGCGTCATGGCGATTTGCTTTCCTCGCTCGACCAAACGGTTTTTCCAACCCATGCGTATCGACTCCTCCATTGCCCCGACCGCCGCGATGGCGTCGAGTGAAACGAAACGGCGTCCCAGCGACGACCCGCGATGCGCCTAAGCAATCGAGGTGCCAATCGTCAGTTTCGGCGCGAGACGGCCCGAAGCTAGGTGTATTTAC
>DATEMX010000344.1:0-11333 GCA_035275365.1 Polyangiaceae bacterium
GAATGCGATCCGCGCGCGTGTTCGCCGTAAAAACTCGGTCCATCGTCGGCTCGCCACGACATCGACGCGACAGTCTGTCACGGGTTTCGCGACGCGTTTGCCACCTGTCGCGCACGCCTTGTCGCGTTGACCGATGGAGACGCGAGCCTCACGCTTGCCTCGAACGCGCGGGAAAAACCATCCCGCAGCGCGCGAACCAAAGCAGCAAAGGAGGATGCCCATGCCCCACATGGCAGTGGCTGATCAGGAGAAGCTCTATCTCATCGACAAGCTTGAGAGGCTGACCGAGACGGGACGCCGCCTCAAGGTCCAAGCAAAGGAGGAAACGAATCTCTACATCGGCGCGGCGGTGGCCAACGCGACGAGCGGGGTCATCGGCTACTACGAGGGCCGCCAAGGCAAGGAGACGCTCTTCGGCGGGCTTCCGCTCGACTTCGTCGTTGCGGCGGCAGGCTTCGGCACCGGATTTTTTCTGAAGAATCGCGACGCGGCGAAGCTCTTCTACGCGGCGGGTCTCGCGGGTTCTTGCATCTACACGTACAAATTCGGTCGCGAACTCGGCATCAAAATGGCGCAACCCGCTGCCGCGAAACCGAGCCCGAGCGCTAGCTCCGGTGTCGCAGGGGTTCTGCCTCCTCACAACCCTTCCACGGGGCTCTCCGATGCCGAGATTTCTCGGCTCATTGAAGCCTCACGCGCTCTCGGCTGAACGAACCACGCGTTCGCATCGCGCGATCGCATCCGCACGAAAGGACGAAAAACCATGTCAGGCATGTACGAAATCGTCGGCTTCGACGAGCTGGTGGGCGGCAGCTTTCCGCCTCATTCGACGCAGGGCTACCGCTACCCGTACCATCCACACCTCGCAGCCGGCGATCTCGTTGCTGGTGGGCTCATCGCGGGTGAAGACGAAGCAGCGGGCGATGCCATGCTCTCCGGGCTCGACGCACAGAGCCTCATCGCAGGCGCCGATCCCGCCGAGCAGCTCCTGACGATCGCAGGCCTCGGCGGCCTGCCAGGGCTCGGCATGCCTCCAACGCCGTACCCCATGGCACCCTATGGTGTTCCGTATCCGCCGGTGGCCTCCGCGGGGCATTGGCCGAGCGCGCCTGGCCTCTCACCGCAGCACCTGATGGCGATTGCAGGACTTGCTCCCGCGATCCGCGATCACGTGGTCCGGCAAGCCGCCATGGCGCGCTCGTTCTCGCCCCGCACGATCGATGTGCGCTCGAGGGCGGCGCGAGCGCCGAGGCGCCTCGTGCTGAACTTCCGGCAGCTCAACGTGCAACCAGGAGGTGCGGTCGATCTGCCAGCGCGGCCACAGCTTCCGTTTCGACCCGAGCGCCTCTTCGTGCAGAGCGACATCGCCGGCAACTTCGAGCTCGTCGACATCATCGTCGGGAACCGATCGCAGTTCGCGCAAGCAACGCCGATGTCCGCGCGCATCGCGGCAGAAACCTCGTTCGGGTTCGACATGCACATGGACACGGCGATGGTCGCGATGGATGTGACCCTGCGCGTCGCCAACATCACGGGCGCACCGAGCGATTTCCGCGCGACGATCGTCGGCACCTCGGCGATTCCGTAAACGAGAGCGCGAGGACGACGATGTACAAGGTGCAGTTCGTTTTGGCCGGTTTCTCGTGGCGCGAGCGGCGGCGCGCAGCGCGACGCATGCGCGTCCTGCTCGACGCTCTCACGGCGATCAACCTCGATTGGCTGCGGGAGTATCCGAACACGCCTCCGCTCTACCGAAGCGGCGTCGTGTACCAGCGCGAGCCCCCTGGGCGCGAAGACTGGCAGGACATCCCGACGACGATCGAGCGTCGCAACGGCGACTGCGAGGATTTGGCCACGTGGCGCGCGGCGGAGCTACAAGCAAAGGGCATCCGCGCGCGCGCCGTCGCGATTCCGAGGCCGATGCTCGTCGGTCCGGGGCGCGAGCTCGGCACCCTCTGGCACATCGTCGTCTCGCACCCGGACGGCTCGGTCGAAGATCCAAGCCGAATTTTGGGAATGGAACCGGCCCGAGCAGGCGAAGAGCCGCTCGGCCTCGAAGCGGCCGCGGGCTTGGGCGATCCGAGTCGCGTGGTCGTGATCGGAGATTGATCATGCCTCCTGTTGCGATTGCGCTCGCTATCGGACTCGGGCTTCTCGCGCTCGGGATGGGAGCGAAAGGCCAAGAGGCCAAGCCTTCAACAGGGCCGAAGCCTCTCGATGCGGGCATGCCGCCCGAGCTCGATGCCCAGGTGCGACAGCTCTTGAAGACCTCCACGAGGCCCGACGATCTCGAGAGCCTTGCGGTCATCACCGACGCACGCGGCTACCACAACACGGCCGCCGCGCTGCGCGCGAGGGCGTCGCAGCTTCGAGGACAGATTTCCGTGCCCTCGGTTCCCGTGCCGAGCGCGACGCCGTCGACGGCGCCGAGCACCTCCGTATGGCCCACGCCGCCAGGCTTGCCAGAAGGGATTCCGATTCCATTACCGGTCGAGCCCAGTAGCCCAGCGCCCTACCCCGCGCCGGCACCCGTAACCTTGCCTCGCATGCCGCCCGTGCCCGTGCCGGCTCCTGCACCTTTGCCTCCCGAGGCCTCGATACCCATCCCCGTGTCGGCGCCTACGGCCGTGCCCCCCATGCCGCCGGTTCCCGTGTCGGCGCCCATGCCGGCAACCTTGCCTCCGATGCCGCCGGCTCCCGCGCCACCACCCATCGAAGACATCGATCCGAACATCCCGCCGGACCTCGCGCAATCGGTCGCCGCGATCTTGGCGAAGCCCGATCTCACCGATCAGGAACTCGCCTTCGCCGAACAGCTTGCGAACCGCTGCGAGCAAGAGGGTTTCGTGCGAGCCGCCGCGAAACTCCGGGCGAAGACGCTCGCCATTCGGGCAAGCCACGCAGGTTCGACGCTCCTTCAGCAAATCGCCACGGTCATCACTGCACCCCCCGGATCGCTCCCGTCGCTTCCGGTCAACTCCCCGGTGTTCCTCCCATCGCGACGACACCGGGACCGATGGCGATTCCCATCCCTGTCTCGCCACCCGTGACGCCCCCCGGCGGTTCCCCAACGGTCAGTCCCTTGGCGAAGACGTACAAGGTCGTTCAGGGCGACAACCCCTCGAAGATCGCCCAGCGCTTCACAGGAAGCGGCGCAGCGACGCGTGTCCGCGAGCTCGCCGCCGCGAATCCGGACAAGAGCGGTCGCATCCTTACGGGAACGATCTACGTGGGCGAGTCGCTCACGATCCCCGACAGTTGGCCAGCAAAGCCCGGGTACGCTGTTGCAGCGCCCGCACCTTCCGCGCCCGTCGCACCTGCACCGATAACGGCGTCGCACGCCACGATCCAAAAGAATTCGACGGGTCCCGATGTCGCGCTTTGGCAAACACTCATCGGGACGACACCGGACGGCATCTTCGGGCCCAACACCGATACAGCGACAAGAGCATGGCAGGCAGCGCATGGACTCCCCGCGGACGGCGTCGTCGGACCGCTCACGTGGAGCAAAGCGCTCGCCACGTTCACGAGCGCCATCCCGGCTGCTCCTCCTGTACCCGTTCCGAGCGTTACGCCCAGTGCGACGACGGTTCCTGTTTCGGCCCGATGCCCGCGGCTCCCATCGCAGCGTCGCACGCGCAGATCGCGCTCAACTCGACTGGGCCCGATGTCGTGGCCTGGCAGAAGATCATCGGCGTTCCTGCCGACGGCAAGTTCGGTCCAAAGACGCAAGCCGCGACCCGCACTTGGCAGAGCGCGCATGGACTTACGCCGGATGGTGTCGTGGGCCCGAGGACGTGGACCACGGCACTCGGTATCCCCTCCGCCAGCGCTGGGGATGCCTACGTCGTCGGGCCGGGCGACACCCCCTTCAAGATCGCCCGTCGCTTCACTGGTGACGGCAACCGGCTCATTGAGCTTGCGCTGACGAATCCGTCGAAGGCACTGCGC
Organism: Polyangiaceae bacterium; assembly: GCA_035275365.1. GTDB lineage: Bacteria > Myxococcota_A > Polyangia > Polyangiales > Polyangiaceae > DASWDH01. The sequence goes on from DATEMX010000344.1 coordinate 3,952, forward strand.
ATCGCGCAAGGCTCCCTCCAGCACGGAGAATCTCTCTACCTTTCCACCCGACTGGCCCGCCACGGCGGGCGTCTACGAACCCGACGCGACTGCGGGCGTCATGGACATCATCGGAGGCAAGCATCATGGACACCACCACAACGGAATGGGATCGTACCGCCATCACCGGTGAACCCGATCCGGGCGCTCTCGGCGCCATCGAGTTCGTCGTGCATCCGCCCCTCATGAACGTGCGCATCATGCGCACGAAGACGGGCAAGGTTTGCGGCATCGCGCAAATACAGACGCAGCGCGGTCCCATCACGTTCATTGCCGCGGTCGACGAGAAGGTCCTTCGCGATCTCGTCGCGCGTGCACTCGCCTATCGCGTTCGGCTCGGTCATCTGCCCTTCGCGACGAGCGGGGCTTTGGACGAGATCGCTGGCCACGCCGCCGCGAATGCCGCCAAGGCGAAGGTGCTCCACACGCTCATCGAACAAGCGAAGACGGTGGGCTTGTCACCGCAGGTTGCGCGCGCCCTCGGCCTTTCCACGGTCGTGATTCCTGGACAGAGCGGCGCCGTGCTCGCGCTAGAGCACGCAACCGAGCTGCTCGCCCGACTCAAGCGCCGTGATCCAAAGGCCATCCTGGCCTGGAAGAAAGTCGCCGCGGCGGCGCGAGCCGGCAACCCCAAAGCACGGCGCGCGATGCACATCGTGCACCTGGTGGCGAAGGCGCCGCGCATCGTAGCGAGGCACTGAGGAGGCCGCCATGGTCGAACCGAGCGAGTGGTCCCTTTTCGATCCCGGTAACGTCGGCGCGTACCTCGGTCGCGTCGAGAAGGTGCGGCCCGGGCAGAAGAACGTGACGATCCTCGATGCACGGCAAACGGACGACCGCCAAGCAGGGATCGTTACGGTCCTCTTGAGCGTCGCGCCCGGCGGGATGCCGGTGGAAGTGTCGCCGCTTCGAGCGCCCACGGCCCACATCGAATGGGGCGTCGCCGGAGGGCGGGACTCGGTCGACGTCGACTTTTTGCACGGACAAGCGCTCTCCATCACCGCGACGTTCATTCGCATCGTGGAAAGCTTTCCGCTCGCTAGCGAGATCCTTTTTGGCGGAGGCGAGCTCGGTCCCGACTTTGGTGTGACCGATCCGGACGATGACGCGCAGGTGCTCCTCTTGGGCGCAAGCCTTGGCTCGATGCCTCACCCGCAAGCCGCGTTCGGCGCAACACCTCGACTCACGACGCTCACGGCCATCGGCGACGACGGCGCGACGCCCTTCGTTCCCATTCCGAACCACGCACAGAGCGTGACGGTGCTCTCTCGGCCCGAGGTCGGCAACGTCGAGGTCGGCGCGTACACCGCGCCGTTGGCCGGTGCCGAGCTCTACTGCGTGGACCTCACGCCCGGCGCTGACGTCGCGGCCGTCCCGCTGGCGCGCGGCGTCGAATTCGTTCGCGTCGCGCCTGTCTCCGGCCGATCAACTTCTGCAACGCTCACCTTGCTCTGGACGATAGGACTATGAGCGCTACTGGACCGTCTCTCGCCGATTACCTCGCGGGTCCCCGCGCCCTCCAAATGGGAGCCCTGCCTCACTACGTCGAGGGCCCTGGCACTCATGGAACGGAAGCGAAAGCGACACCGGTACCCAACGTCGCGAGCTCGTCCGATCACGCGCGAGCACGCGCGATCCTTCTCGTCGCGTTTCGTCAGGTGATGAAGCGTGAACCGACTACCGTCGAAATCCAGGGCATCCAGGCTGTGGCACTTCACGAGACGGGCTACGGCAAGCTCGGACGCTTTCCAGGCTCGCACAACTGGGGAAGCGTTCAGATCCCAGGTACGTGGGGCGCCACGGAATGTCCCGCGGGCGGGCTGCTCTGGCAAGATTCGCATCCGAGGCCCGATGGCACGGACGTCGTGCAGTCGGTGTGCTTTCGCAGCTACCCCGATGACGTCGCAGGTGCGACGGATCTGGTGCGCAACCTGACCAAGGCACGACCGAAGACGCTCGCTGCGCTTGGAACCGGCGACGCCGACCAGATCGCCGCCGCCATGTACGCCGAGCACTACTACGAAGGGCACGGAAAGACGGCGGCCGATCGCGTGGCGGGCTACGCAAAGGGGATCGCGCGACGGGCGGCCGAAATCGCTCCGTCGCTTGGAGAGCCGCTCGCCGTGCTTCGTTTGCCTCCGCCCGCGGGCGATCGAGAAGCCCTCCGCACCCTTGACGGTGGCCGTTCGATTCTGCCGCTTGAGGCCCACCGCACACGTGACCGTAGTCGCTCGATTCTGCCGCTCGCCGCGCTATTCGGCGCGTTCGCACTCGCTGGCGACGAGCTCGACCCGGCTCCTCCCCTCGCCACCGTCGCGCCGCGTGGCCGCGCTCTCTTCGCGGAGGAAACCGAGGGTCTCGGCGACCTTCTGCCGACGATCGTCACTGCCGACGACGCGCGCCGGTACGTGAACGAGACGGAGGCCGAGTTCGAACGGCTCGATCGCACGATTCAGACAAGCTCGGTGAACGATTCGTTCAAGCAGTCTTGGGCGATCGATCGCGATGCATGGCGCAAGTTCCGCGAAGACGCTCTCAGGAACGCCGGGTTATTCAATGCCAAGGCGACGATGGAGCAGACTGACCGCTGGAAGAAAAAGGTCAGCGACTGGAACGATTCATTCACGAAGGAGGGAGGACGCACCGTGGGTCCCGCGCCTGCGCCGCCCGCGCAAGGCTTGCCTCCGCCGCCCTCGGCAAGCGCAGGTTGGATCCAACTCGCCATGATGATCGCCGCCCTCTTCGCCCTTGGCTACGTCGTGCGCGGGTTTCGAGGTGCCGCATGAGTACGCGCATCGAGCTCGAAGACTGGCTTCTCCGGATGACCCAAGCCACAGGCCCTGGGCCTGCCGTGCACATCATCGCCTATCGCGGCGGTCATCCACTCCAATGGAAGGTCGACCTCGCCAGCAACGTCCATCCCGGCATCGTTGCCGAACGCATCGACGACCAGCTCCGCGACGAAGTCGTCTTCCGCTGCGAGCTGCAAGCGCTCGACGGCAAAGGCGAGATCGTCGGCAAGCTCCAATACGACACGTCCAAAGAACGAACTGCCCAGATCGTGCCCCAGACGACCAGCATGATCTCGGCGCGCGTCGAGGACACGGTCGAGTACGCCCTCCGAAGCTCGCGATCCTTTGCCGGCCTCGGATTCAAGGCCGTCATCGAGAGCTACGAAATGTTCAAGTCGATGATGGGCCGCCTCGAAAAGGAGAATGCCGCTCTTCGGGCAGAGAACGCGGAGCTTCGGAAACGCATCTCCGATCTCTGGGAGCTCGAGAGCAAGATCCACGGCGAGCACATCGACAAGCAAGTGGAGGCAGACCGCGCGATGCGGCACGCGCGCATGGCCGAGACGTTCATGAGTGGGCTTGCCGCTCGGTTCTTCGGTCGAAACACGCCCGAGGGACAAGCTGCGAGCGCCAATCTGGCGGGATCGCTTCTACGAAGTATCCATCCGGAACAGGCGGCGAAGATTTGGCCGCTTCTCACGGACGAGCAGCGAGCAGGGCTCGCCGTTCTCATGCAGGAGGAAGCGCACGCCCAAGAAGCGCCGGCAACGGCTCACGACGCAGCGGTCGCGGCGTCGGCCGTCAACGGTCAAGGAGCTCGAGGTTGATAGCGCGATTTTCCGAAAGGAGAGAAGGAGATGGCACGCAAGAAATCCAAGAGAAGGACGAAGGGCAAAAAGACAGCCACCCAGTGCACGTCGCGTTCGGGCCGGCACCACACGACTACGCACTCCAAGGTGGCCCATGTCCACCACGTCGAACACCCCCCGCCTCGACGGCGACGAGCAAAAAAGCGTGTTCACCACGCTGCGCGGCACGCACCGGTCCACGCGTCGGTGCCGTCTCTTAGCGAGAGCGTGCACCCGCCTTCGGCCAGTCATCATGGTTCCCACCATCGGCACCAACGTCCACGACACCACGGGCTTCTTCTCTCGAACGACCTCTCGCCGCGCGGCATTCAACGGTTGTGCTTCGCGCGCAAGCTCGGCATCGCCGTGCGCTGAAAGGATCCGAACATGCACCTTCCGACCTACGAACTCCCTCCCCTGGCCGGTGGCGACCCCACTCCCTATGCGTGGCCGATCACGGCCAGCGGGTGCCCGTGGCCGATGGCCACAAGCGGGTGTCCGATCCCGAATTCAGCTTCGCAAGAGCTGGCGATCGCGGGCGCGCTTGTCGCTCAGCAGGCAGGCGAGGATTACGTCGCGATCTCCGGCTACCTCGGCACGAAGGTCGGTGAGCTCGTCGCCGGCCTCTCTGGGTACTCACCGTGGGAGGAAGGCATCACCGGGAGCATCTTCGGTAAGATCCTGAAGAGCGTTACCCACGCTGCCGCCGCGCTGGTCCACGGGGTCCGCCAATTCAACCCCGTCGCCATCGCCCAGATGGCGGCCATCAAGGCGCGCGCCCTTGCAGGCTCGCTCAAGGACACGGTCGCCTTTCATGTCCTTCGGACCATCGTCCAAAAATCGTTTGCACCTGCGCTCGCCGTCATCCGAAGCGCCGCACCGATTCTGCGCTATGCGCAAACCGTAGCGTCCTTCGTTCCGGGCATCGGGACGGGAATCGGTGCAGCGCTCGGGGCGGCGCAGGTCCTTGCCGACGGACGGCCCATCTCGGACATCGCGGTCGGCGCGATACGAGGTGCCATCCCGGGAGGACCGCTCGCGCAATCCGCCTTCGATGTGATGTGGAAGGCGGCCAAGGGCCAACGCATCGACACCGCGGTCCTCTCCGCCATGAGGGATCGCATCCCCGGCGGAGAGCTCGTGAAGCGCGCCGCCGACACGGCGATCGCGCTTGCGGTCGCGAGGACCGCGCAGGACAGGAAGCGTGCGCTCCAGGGAGGGGCGACGCGCGCCGTGCTCTCGCAAATGCCGCATATGCCTGGAGTGCCGAGGGCATTGCCGAGGTTCGTCTAACGAAGGAGCTCACGGACTTCACCGAGGAAGGAGACACCCATCATGGTTTGTAACTGCGGAAGTCCCATGTCGATGTCGGCACAAAACGGCGGCATGACGTGGTGGCGCTGCATCCAGTGCGGCCAGTTTCAGTCCACGAACCCGAGCCAGCCGCCACGCCGCAAGCCCGCACGCGCTGTGCCTGTGCCTGCGCGCTCGGTCGAGGTGAGTGCACTGGCACCGGTTACCGCAACCCCCGCACCCATCGAAGGCGCGCCCGCCGAAACCGATGGCTGCGCTGTGTGCAGTTCGCCGGACGTCACTTACGCGCTCTCGACGGATGTGACCGGCGCGCTGATTCGAGTCGGATTCTGTTCGATCGAGTGCCTCGCCCAAAAGCTCGGCCTTGTGCGCAAGGGTCCGCCTTCCGCGCCGGGTGAGCCAGTCCACATGACGGGGACCTGATGCGATGCCGCGCGCTCTCCTCACACGCCCGGCGAACGCCGAAGGGGTCTCCGCCCAGCGACACAACGGCGTACCCGCCTGCGAACGATGCGGCGGGCAGCTCGGCTTCGCCGTCGCAGGCGGCGTCGTCGAATGGTGGCGATGCGTCGCTTGCGGACAATTTTACACCGCCCGCCGTGCATGCAGCCACGGATCCGTCGGCCGGATGCAATGCGCCTCCTGCGGACAACCGACCATTGCCTTCAGCGTCACGTCTCGACACCTCGGCCGCGAAATCACCGTCCACTTCTGTTCGAAAGCCTGCCTCACGAAGGGGCTCGGACCAGGCGCGTCCAGCGATCCGAAATGAGGGCACGGATGAACACCCAACCCACGATGGAGAAATAGCGATGCGCGAGCCCATCCCCATCCCGATCGAACTCTTTCACGCTTTCCCGGTCGGCACCCTCTCGCTTCTGGCCAGCATGGCAGGCGTCATCAGCGCCGAGCACGGCGTTGACACCGCGCGTGATCTCTTTGCCCTTCTCGCGAGCTCAGAGCCGTTTTGGGCCGAGCTCCGCGCGAGGTTCGAAGCTTCGTCCGGGCCGCGCGTGCCCCCGCCCGAGCTTCCCGACGGCGCCGTCCCCGGCAATCGACACGAACGGATGACGCCATGATGCTGGGCCCTTCCACCGACCCCCCGAAGTCCAAGGCGTGGCTTGTCGCCTACGTCGATCCCAGAACCGAGCCGCCGGCTATCTGCGAGGCGGGTATATTTCCAAACCACCGGCCCACCATGGCCGAGCGCCACCGCGGCCTCGCGCAAGTGATTTTGCTTCAAGCCGAAGGAACGACGCACGACGACGCAGCCCGGGAGCTCAAGAAGTACCTTTCGGGTCCCGAATGGCGCTGGGTCTACCGCGTGCCCGTTCTCACCGCGGGATTTCTGCACGTGTGGGAGGGCGGTCGGTGTCTCGTCTGTCGCATTCCCGAGGAGTCTCCCGCACGGACAGCGGGCGGACGCGATCCCGACCGGTGCCTCGTTTCGCACGTCGGCGTTTGCTCGAGTTGCGGTCAAGAAAGGCCGATCGTGCAAGGCGACGCGCTCTGCATGATGTGCCGGTACCCCTCACGCTGACGGAGCCATGGACGCGTCATGATTTTCACTGGCGGACTTACCCGAGAGCAAGCGCAGATCCAAAGGCGAGCCCTTTTACGCGAGATTGCCGCGGAGCACCGAAAGAAGGAGCACGAGAAGCTCGTCAAACTACGCGAGCAATTGCGACGCGAAGTCCTTCGTTACCGCGTAGAGCGCCGCCGCACCGTCCGTCAATGCCGCGCAGAGCGAAAGCAAGCCAAGAAGAACGCCAAAGCGCTTCGGCAAGAGACGCACGATCGCCTAAAGGCCACCGCAAGGGAGAGCGTCGTCGCCGCTCGTGAGGCATGCCGGAAAGAGAAGGAAGCTGCTCGCGCCCTGGTCAGGCGAGAATCCCTACCGGCGTCACCCGGACCGAACCCCTACGAGGCCAAGAAGGCGGCTCGCATCGCGCGCATGCGCACGAGGGCGAAGCGCCTTCTACACGGCGCCGAGGTGGCGCGACAAAGCGTTCGTTCGATCGGAGACATGATCCCGTTTGGCCAGCCAATTCTCGTGGGCCACCACTCCGAACGCCGGCATCGCCGCGACCTCGAACGCATTCGGTCGAAACTCGACCAATCCCTCGAGCTTGGGAAGAAGGCCAAAGAGCTCGAGAGGCGGGCCGAGAGAGCCGAGAAGAGCACGGCGATCTCGTCGGATGATCCGGACGCGATCGCCAAGCTCCGCGCGAAGCTCACAGCTCTCGAACGAGACCGCGCACGCATGGTCGCAGCGAACAAGGCCGTACGTTCAGCTCACCCTCGCGAAGCTCTCGCTGAGCTCGGATTCTCCGAGCGATTGATCGAACGGATACTGATGCCCGATCCGATGGGCCACGTCGGGTTCCCT
>DATEMX010000345.1:0-10579 GCA_035275365.1 Polyangiaceae bacterium
TCCGACAGCGGGCCTCCGCCTGCTCTTCCGCCGATTCCGCCGGTTGCGCCGTCAGCGCCCGTCGTAGCCGAGCCGGCGCTCGCGTCACCCGGCGACGCCGGAGCGGTGGATTCGGAACTGCCACATGCCGAGGCAACGGCGATGCCCACGAGCGGTAGTGCGAACGCCGACGAGAAGCGCGTCATGGGTTCTACCGATAGCACAGATCGCCCGAATTCGAGTCATCGGCTCGAACGGCGAAGGGCCGCCGGAATTGCCCCTCCGGCGGCCCCTCTCCCGTACCCGTACCCGGATCGAACGACGTCGCCGGGCTTTCGTTGACCGAATTTGCGGCTTTTCGTTAGGGCGCCGGCTTTTGCTGAGGCGAAGACGGCGGCTTGGCCGGCGTACCTGGCGCAGGCTTTCGCGGTTGGCCCTGCTGCGATGGCGTGGGCGTGGTCGTCGTGATTGTCGCCTCGTAGTTGCGGAGCGTGGTCACCGTGCGATCGGAGATGGCACGAAGCTCCGAAGACGGGGGGAGCTGCTCGCCGAGGACGCGCAGCCGCTCCTCGGTGGTCTGCACCACCTGTTTCAGGTTCGCCTTCTCATCGGCAGCGCCACCGGGACCACCGCCGACGGCTCGTCCGCTTGTGCCCGACGTGCTCGACGTCGCGCTGATCGAACGCGCCGCCGCCGCGAGGTAGTCGTTCCAAGTTGGCATCGGCTTGCCCGCGGGCGGTGTCGGAGCGGGCACGTTGAGGATGGCGGCGAACAGCGGCTCCGCGGCGTATGGCTTCATCGCCACCGGAAGCTCGTCGACCAGGGCGAATCGGTTGGCGCCAATCACCCACGCCAGCGTCTGCGCCTCCGTTCCAATTTCCGTCGTCCCTTGGTTACGACCGAATTGGTAGAGCTCGCCGAGCGCGCGATGGCTGCGCAGCTGCTCACCCAGCGCGGCGGCCCCGGCGCTCGGCAGCGGCGGGCCCGCCTTTCGGCCGCCGCGGCTCGACGACGAGCCCGTTCGCGCGGGCGGTGTCATCGCATTGGCCTGCTGCACGAGCGTGTCGGTGGCCGTTCGCGCCTCCTTGGCCGCCGCTATCCCTTTATCGTAGAAGCCTAGCGCGTTGTCCGCCGCGTCGGTAGAAGCACCCTCCGCCGAAAGGCGCGCGTCGACGGCCTTGCGAACGGCGTCGAGCGCCGTGGGTTCGGCATTGTAGATAGCAGACGGGGTCACGTTGACGGCCTGCGCTGTCTTCATACATTTCTCGGCCACGGGGCCGAGGCCGCCGCCCGTCGCGGACGTTCCCGGGGATGCGGCTCCCGACGGCTGCGCCGAGCCATCGCTTCCGAGCTGGGGCCCGCCCCCGCGAGCGGTTTCCGATTTGGGGCCGTGATAAAGGACAGGCCCAAGCACGCAAGTGACCGAACCCATCATCAGCTCTTGCGAGCTCAACTGCATCTGAGCCTGTCCCGGCTGACCCATCGCCCCCGGGTCCGACGGGCCCATCCCGGGTTGTCCCGGCTGACTCATGCCCGATTGTCCGGGCGTTTGTCCCGCTTGAGCACCGCCTGGAGCAGGTTCGCCCGCGGGTGGCATCTGCGATTCCGGCGCCGGTTCCGGCGTCGGCGTTCCAGCAGCGGTCGGCTCGGCCGGAGTTTCTGCTCCTTTGCCTGACTGGTCCGAACCTCCGCAACCGAATGCCGTGGCGAGAACCGCGAATCCGCATAGAGCGCGCACGTTACGCATGGCTATCTCCCTTCACTACGAGTTTCGCTTCCCACCATGCGATTTGAGGGCCCACGCGCGGCGTCCGGGGCCTTGGATCGGTCGACCTTGGCTACTCGCAGATCCACCCTATGCTGAGTCGTCATTTGAAACCTTCCGGGCGGGAGGCGCGATGTGAGCGGGCTCGGCTGCGTGACTTCGCCTTCTAGGAGGAAACGGCCTGTCTGCGTAGCTGACGACCACACGACAGCCTGCCGCGTTCGTGCGTCGAGAGTGGGTCGTCCGCCCGTGGAGAACTAGGCTTGCGTTTCCTTCGTAGCTCCTGGTCCAAACCTCCGCTCAAAGTGTTGGCCGGTTTTGCCGTCGCCGTCGTCACGCTGCTCTTGGTGTGGGGTGCGACGATGCACGCGTTGTCGACTCGAACACTCAATTCCCTTTTGGTCGAACGTACCGTCGACGTACTCATGACGACGGAAGAGCTCTTGAACAACGTCAACGACTCCGAGCTCGCCATCACCGAGTTTCTCATCACGAACAACCCCGATCTCTTGGCAACGTATCAGACGACTCGCCAATCCATACCGACGCGGGTCGGCGAGCTTCGACGGCTCACCGCCGACACGCCGCACATGCAGCGTCGGGTCGACGAGCTCGAACCCGTTCTCATGGCCGAGCTCGAGCACTACGCTCGCGAACTCGAGGCGCGCGGGGCCGGGGCCTCGATCGAGTCGCTTCGCTCGTCGCTCATCGAAGGCCGGCAACTACTGGAACGATCGAAACGGCTCCTCGACGCCCTCAAGGCCGACACCACCACGCGCCTGTCGGCGGAAGAGAAAGCCTTGGCCGGCAGTAGGAGGACGACATTGCTCGTCGTCGTCCTCGGGGACTTCGTCCTTCTCGCGCTGATTCTATCGGCCGCCATCATCTCCCTGCGCGATTCGGCCGAGCGGGCGCGCGCGGTGGAGTTTCAGCGGCGCATCCTGGGCATTGTGGGTCATGACTTGCGCAATCCGCTCACGGTCGTCGCCATGTCGGCCGCCCAGATTGCACGCGGCGCCGACGCCAGGAGCCAGACGGCTGCTCATCGCATCGTCGCCGCGGCCCATCGAATGGAGAAGCTCATCCGCGACGTGCTCGACTATTCGCGCCTCGAGCTCGACGTCTCGCTGCCGGTCGACATTCGGCCCTGCAACGTCGACGAGAGCTGCAGGCGCATCATCGACGAGTTTCGCTCCGTGCATCCTGACCGCGCCATCATCTACGAGCCCAACGACGCCTCCAGCGTGGCGTGGGATCCCGACCGCATCGAGCAGGTCCTCGAAAACCTCGTCGCCAACGCGCTGAAGTATAGCCCCCCGTCGACCCCGGTCTCGCTGTCGTGGCACCGCGATGACGGAGAGATCGTCATCGCCATCGAAAATCGCGGCCCACCGATCCCGAGCGAGGTCCTTCCCCATATCTTCGAGCCCTTTCGCCGAGGGACGGCCAAAGAGGCAGGCGGAGCGAGCACGAGCGTCGGCTTGGGTCTCTACATCGCCGACCAAATCGTCGCTGCCCACGGCGGGTCCATCGAAGTTCGCTCGACGCCCGAAGCAACGTGTTTCCGGGTGCACTTGCCGCAGCGCCCTCTCCCCGCTCCCGACGTCCCCTCCTAACACTCCTGCCGCAGACTTTGGCAGGAGCAGATCACAATCATCCAAAGCGGCGCTTGTCGTGCCTGCATCGACGAGACGACAAGTCGTCTTAGTGCCTTCGACACCATCGAAGGTCCACCGCTCCCGCACGGCGGTTTTTACCTACCTCAACCCACGGCGTACCAGGCAATGTCGGCTCCCGGTCCGCGCACGTGTGAGCGTCGGTTCACACCGAGGGCACCGAAGGCAGGTCACATCATTCCAGCAGCGCGGAATGGCCGCCCTTCGACGAAGGGCGCGAGACCCCTGAAATAGACGCGAAATCGAGCGAACCTTCGATATCCTTTACTTTGGCACCACACCTGCACTGGTTGCGTGCACGGAGGAACACCACCATGTCCGCTCGCAAGGCCGCTCTCGCCATTCCGCTCATCGTCATCGCATGCAACCAAGATGGTCTCACTCGCGACGAGGCCATCGCCGCCCTCGAGGAATCGTCGATGGAGAGCCAAGCCAGCGCCGTCACCGCGACGCCCGTCGAGATCTCCACCAAGTTCACGATCGGCAGCGCGGTCGAGAAGGCGGCCGAAGAACTGCGCGGATTTCTCGCGAGCGAGCTGCCATGCGCCAAGGTTACCCTCGCGGGCTCGACCGTAACCACCGAGTGGGGCGCCGCCGGCGGAACATGCGCGTACAAGGGTCTCACGTATTCGGGCACCTCGAGCTTCACGGTGAAGCGCACCGACGTCGCGACCGTGGAGGTCGACCACACGTGGACGGACCTCAGCAACGGCAAGGTGAAGGTCACCGGCACGGCACATGTCACGTGGAGCGGCACCGAGCATAGCCGTCGCGTGGTACACCAAGTGGCGTGGACTCGTCTCTCCGACAACCGCACGGGCGTCGGCTCGGGCGACCGCACACAGACGCTCATCGATCCCGACAAGGGCATCGAAGGAGGCATCCGCATCGACGGTAACCGCCATTGGAGCGGAAACCGAGGCGAATGGGATCTCGCCATCACCGGCGTCGAGGTCCGCCTGCAAGATCCCGTTCCGCAAGCCGGCTCCTACCAACTCACGACGCCCAACAACAAGAACGTTACCCTCTCGTTCGCGCGCAAGGCGGCCGACGTGATTCACGTCACACTCGCCGGTCCGAAACACGAGTTCGGCTTCGACGTTCGGCAAGTGGGGACCATCTCCGACGGCTGATCGACAACTGGAACGAAAAGCTTGGACCGTCAGGTTGCCAAGGGGTCGGGAGGGTGATTCTTGTGGTTGGTGATGGGAGGACGCCACCGTCCGTCGCATGGAGGCTCTCCCAAAATCCTCCCAGGGGGAGCTCGGCGACGACTGAGATCACCTCACACCGGCAGCACGGCCGCGCCGCTGGTGTGTACAATGTCTAGATGCCCGGGCGAACCGCCAGGTCACTCTTTCCGCAGCCCGCTGGCCGCCGCCACACGATCGGTCTGCTCACGACCGGCTTCGCCTACGGGCCCGAGCGGCGCCTCTTGGAGGGGATGCTCGCCGCAACACAGGGCCACCGCGTCAATCTGCTCTCGTTCCACGGGTGCAGACTCAATTCGCCCGCGCCGGCCGACCGGCGAGCCAACGTCATCTACGACCTCATCGATCGTCACAACTGCGACGCCCTCGCCGTGTGGTCCGGCGCGCTCGGCGAGTTCGTAACCGCTGACGAGTTCCATCGGTTTTGCTCGCGTTCGGGCCTGCCGGTGGTGACCATCGCCGGAACCTCCTTCGACGACATTCCCAGCCTCGTGTTCGATTTTTACACGGGCATGCGGTCGCAGATGCTCCACCTCGTCGACGTGCACCGTTTCGAGCGCATCGCCTTCGTTCGCGGACTCTCGGGGCAAGACGAGGCGGAGCAACGCTTTCGCGCCTACCGCGACGTGTTGCAAGAGCGGGGCATCGACCACGACGAGCGCCTCGTCGTCCCCGGCGATTTCCAGCGCGAGTCGGGCAAGCGGGCCGTCCGTACGCTCTTCGACGAACGCCAGGTCTTGCCCCAGGCCATCGTGGCGGTGAACGACGAGACGGCCCTCGGCGTCCTCGAAGAGCTCTCCGCGCGCGGCGCGCGCGTTCCCGACGAGGTTGCGCTCGTGGGCTTCGATGACGACGACGCCGGCCGCTGGACGAATCCACCGCTCACCACCGTTCGCTTCTCCATCGACGACGCCGCGGAGCGGGCGCTCGACATCTTGCTCTCGGCGCTGAACGGCACCCCTAGCGTCGCGCGCCACGTGCTTTCGCTCGATCCGGTGATTCGCGCGTCGTGCGGCTGCACCGCGCATGCACCCGTCGATTCGGGTGCGCCGGCAAGCGCCGAGCTTTCGCGGAGCACGTTCATCGCGCGCGCCATCGGAGAGCTCGAGTATTCGTCGCCACTCGCCTTCGTGACCTCTCGGGCAAGCGACTGGGTGGCCCGCGTCTACGATGCGCTCGCCGTCGACGTCCGCGACTCGAGTCAAACTTCGTTGGGAGCCTGGGAGAGCGTCCTTCACGAGAGCCTCCTGTCGCGGCCGGTCGGTTCGGGCTTGCTGGGACACGACGTTCCCATCGCCTCGCAGCTCGAAGCCACCGCTTGGCACGACATCCTCGAGGTGCTGCAGAGCCGGCTCTTCGCCAACCCCGATCTAACGGCCACGCAGCGCACGCACGGGCAAATGCTGCTCTGGAAGGCGTCGCGCATGATCGTCGCCCACGGGCAGCGGCTGCCCACGTTCGGCGGGTGGGAGCGCGAACAGCACATCTGGCAGGTCCAAGAAATCGGCCACCGGCTTCTTCACAGCTTCGACGTCGCGGCCCTCGCGCAGGTTGCGGCCGAAGCACTGCCGGCCATCGGGATCGATCGTTTCGCGATTTCGCTCTACGATAAGGACGACAAATCGCTGCAAACATCGCGATTGCTGGTTGGCTCGAACGAAGCTCGCATTTCTCTCTTGCCGAACGCGACGCCGGGAGCTCGCTCGCCGACCTTCGCGTCGAGCGCGCTCGCTCCGGCCGGATTTTTCCGAGGCGACGCGCCTTATGCCTACGCCGTCGAGCCGCTCGTGTTCGAAGAGCACCAGATAGGGTTCGCCCTCTTTGGCATCCACTCCGCTGCGCAGGGAACGCTCGTGGCCGCTCTCCGCAAGCAACTCTCGGCGGCGCTCGAAGGCGCCGTGCTCGTTGACCAACTCGAACAGCGCGCGCACGAACTCGAGCAGGCCCACAAGATCCAGGAAGAGCAGCGCCAGCGCTTGCTCATCGCCGAGCGTATGGCGTGGCTCGGTCGCCTGACGGCGGGGGTGGCCCACGAGATGAACACGCCGGTCGCCGCCGTGCGTTCGAGCCTCAGTCACCTATCGGACCTGATCGAGGAGTACCAATCGTCGATCGGCGACGACGGCGTGCTCCCCGACGACCATCGTGATCTCGCGCGGGAGATGCGAGAGTCCGTCATGCTCGCGAACCGCGCCGCGCAGAGCGCCGCCAAGTTCGTGGCGGAGTTCAAGGCGCAGACGCGCGATCTCGCGCCGAAAACGACGACGGTGTTCAACGCGGTGCCCCTCGTGAGCGAGGCTCAGAGCCTGCTCAAGCACGTGCTCGACTCGTCGAGCTCGGGGGTCGACTATCGCCCGGAGTCCGACTTCATCAACGTGGCGGGTACGCCTGGTCGGTTCGCGCAAGTCGTGAGTAACCTGCTCGTCAACGCGGCCGACGCGATGCTCTCCCGGGGGGGCGGCACCATCGTGGTCTGCCTCGGTTCGACCGCCAACGCCGTTTCGCTCACCGTCGTCGATCAGGGCGAGGGCATCGCCGACGAGGTGATGCCCCGCATTTTCGAGCCCATGTTCAGCACACGAAATTTCGGACAGCACATCGGGCTCGGTCTCACCATCGCGCGCGACATCGTCGAGAGCGAGTTCGGTGGCACCATCGAAGTCACGAGCCAGGTCGGCAGCGGCACCACGGTGCGCGTGACGCTCCCCAAGCCCGAATGAGTCGGACGCGAGTGTCCGTGATCAGCGTGGACGAACGTGCGCGATTTCTCGACCTTTTCGCTTGCTCGACTCGAGTGGGCGGCTAGAACGGCGGCTTCACACGAGTGAGACGAACCGCCTGGTCGCCGCGATCGTTCGGTGATGTCGGCGGGGAGCTCTTGAAAGCAAGCTGAACTCCAAGCGAGCTGCCCGCGCTTCGCGCAGCAAACGCTCGCCTGGCGCACGCGGCTTCTACCGCCAACCCGACAGGAGAACGAGCAATGACATCGAAACGCATGCCGCGATCTTGGCTCACGAGAGCCGTCCTCGGAACGACTTATGTGAGCAGGCTCGCCTTGGCTACCGCACCGAACGTGCCGATCCATCGCCCCGACTACGACCCTCCTGCCGCCGTACCTGCGCCCGCCGCCGCAACGGCGCCGGTCGCCGCCGCACTGTCCGCGGGCACCCGCGTCGCGCGCCCCAGCTACAACACTGGGACGGGCTTCTTCGTCGTGGGGGATCAGGTCTACGACGCCAACGGCAATCCCTTCCGCATTCGAGGCGTCAACACCTCGCACTTTTGGGGCGGCGACACGCGCCCGTCGATCCCCTCGCTCGCTACCGCGGGCGTCAACACCGCCCGCGCCGTCTTCGGGCCGGGCCCTGGCACCGGCGCGCCGACGCCCGACGCACGCGAGGCGATCGTCCGGCAATACATCGCCCAGGGCATCGTTCCCATGGTCGACTATCACAACGCCACGTGCCAGGAGGATCCCGCGCTCGTCGATGCGGCCGTCGACTTTTGGACGGGGCCCGATCGCGCCTGGCTCACGAGCCTCGATCGCTACGTGATGCTCAACATCACCAACGAATGGGGCCCGAACAGCGCCGTCTGGGGCGAGACCTACAAGCGCGCCGTCGTGAGGTTGCGGGCCGCCGGCATCAAGAACCTCTTGGTCATCGACGCAGGCGGCGCGTGCGGACAAAACGCCGAGTCCGTGGAGAACTTCGCCCGCGAAGTCGTAGACGCCGATCCCGAGAAGAACGTCGTCTTCTCCGTGCACATGTACGGCTTCTGGCAAGACGCTGGCTCACCCAAGGCCGGCACGTGGGACGGACGCCAACCTTACGACATGGACCAGGAGCTCACCCGGCTAAAAGCGACGGGCGCACCCATCATCGTCGGCGAGTTCAGCTGGCAAGGGTTCAGCGACGTGACCTACGGAACGCGCGCCGCGCTCGCTTCGTACGAGAAGCACGGCATCGGTTGGCTTGCTTGGATGTGGCACAACCCCGGGGGGGACGGCCGGGTCAACATCGTGAACGGCTCGACCTACGGCTCGAGCGCGGATCTCACCGAATTCGGCCGGCTGGTCGTCGAAGACCCCGAGCTCGGTCTCCGAGCGAATGCGCGCAAAGCGACGATCTTCGAGTAGCGCGTCACCGCGAGTCGCGCCGCTCTTGTCCGTGTAGCGGCGCTACTGCCTGAACCGTGACGAGACAGAGCCTCGTCTTCGTCGGAAGGCGAGCACCGCCGCGAGGACGACGAAGACGGGGCTCGTTTTCGCCCCGCCGCCGCGCCCCATGCTGCACGCGCCGAGCTTGCCGGCGTCGGGATCTTTGATCACGCGAGGATCCTCGACGTCGGGGCCGCCCACCACGACCGAGCCGCCGTCGGGCGTCGTCACCACGGTGCCCGAAGTGATGCAGTTGCCCTCGTGACAGATCATGCCGGCCATTCCACAGAGCTCGAGGTCGGTGCCGTTGTCGTCGACGCCGTCGCAATCGTCATCGAACGCGTTGCACTCTTCAGCCCGTGGTTTGCCGGGCGTGCACACGGTCGTGTTGCAACCCGCTCCGTAACGGCGGCACCAGCCGAGCCCACACGTCTCGCGTGCGTCGTCGTCGACGCGGTTGTTGCAGTTGTCGTCTTGGTTGTTGCAAACCTCTTGCGCTCCTGGATAAATCTTGGCGTTCTTTTCGTCGCAGTCGCCGTCGCAGACGCCGAAGCCCTTGCTGACGCCGCAATCCATCTTCGTCATCTTGCCTACGACGCCGTGGCCGTCGTTGTCGTCGTCTTGGCAATACTGGGTGATCGGCAACCCCTCGTCGATCATGCCGTTGCAGTTGTTGTCTTTTCCGTCGCAGAGCTCGGGTTGGCCCGGGAAGATCTTCTCGTTGCTGTCGTTGCAGTCGCCGCCCACCGTCGCGTAGTACTGCGGCTTCGCGCAGTTGATGGTGTAGCCCGACTGGGTGCCTCCGAAACCGTCGCCGTCGAAGTCGCGATAGAATTTCGTACCGGCGCAGCCAAAAGGCACGCTTAGAAATCCTTCGCCCGCGCCGTCGCCGCGCGGCGAGCCATCGTTGTTGCCCGAGAGCGCATAGACGAAGAAGTCGACGCCCCCTGGAGTGGCCGGAGCCGTCCACCCGACGCGAAACTGCGTTCCCGTGCCCGAAGCCGTGCCCGGTTTCGCGTGTCCGATGCCGGGGCCTATCACCTTGGTACCCACGGTGTCGACGACCTTGAGCGTGCCGACGCCGCTGGTCCGGAAATAGAAGCCGGCAACGCCTCCGTTGGTGTTCTGCACGGTGATGGTGAGCGTGATCGTTTGGCCCAAGGCAATGCTTGGGGTATCGGAGGTGATGGTCACGCTGGGCTGCGACGTGCTGCCGTGACATCCGCCACACCCGTCGGCGGCCATTCCGTTCTGCCGCGCCAACGCGGGCGAGGCGGCCAAGAGCACGCCCAACGCAAAGGCCCACGGCAAAAGAACGACCAACCTTTGAAGAACTCGCATCAACACGGCACGGCTCGAAGCACCCATGAGCCTATAGGTGGATCGGCGGCGGAGCAAACGCTCAATTCAACCGGGTGAAGGCATCGAATCATCTCGTGGAAGCATCTTTTTCCATTACAACTGATCGACGGCATGTCTCGAAGCTCGCATCGCGCCAACGTGATGACCGGTACGCGCGCCGCGCAAGTCCGCGCCGAGCGCCGCGTAAGGCGAGCGTCGATCGCGATCCCCCACTCGACGCCGACAAAGTCTCGACGCCGACGAAGTCTCGCGATAGATCCGAGTCTGGATTGCCTTCGAGTCTCGTCAATAGTTCGAGGGCTCAATCTATCGCCTGGCTAGGCCCGCAGCTTCGGTCTCGAAGCACCGGGGCTTGCCATGAAGCCGGGCGCTCGCCACGAATTTCGAAAGGATGCGACGAATGAAATCTACACTACTCTTGATGCTC
>DATEMX010000346.1:0-8238 GCA_035275365.1 Polyangiaceae bacterium
TCGCCGCGCTGCGCCGATCACGCTTGGGTGCACTTGCGCGAGATCGCGAGCGACCTCGCGTTTGCTTCGATCGACGCGAACGTCACGAGCCCGACGGAAATCGACGTGAAGACAGAGCGCGTCATCGCGTTCGGTTTGGACAGGGATCCGGAGCTCCTCGCGAGCAAGGTCGCTGTTCGCCTCAAGGTCGACGGCACGACCTTGACGTTCGGGCTTGACGCACCCATCGAAGCGCACCGGAAAGGCGACGCGTGGGCCGCCGGACCTAAGGGCGAGTTGGACGGGCACAAGCGCCGCGGGCTCTCCGGCCCCATCCGCGACGCGTTCTTCGAGCCGCTCGTCTTCGTCTATGGAACCGGCGACCCCAAGGCGACGCAGGCCAATCGCGAGGTCGCTCACGCCTGGGCCCGCATCCGCTGGGGCGTCGACGCGCGATTTCCCATCATTGCCGACGCGGAGTTCGACGACGCATTGGCCGAGACGCACTCGCTCGTGCTCGTCGGCAACGCCGAGCAAAACCGCGTCGTACGCGCCCTCGAGCCACATTTGCCGTTCAGGGCAACGCAGAGCGCCATCGTCGCCACGAACGACCAAGGTCCGGTGCACGAATGGAAGGGCGCCGATCTCGGCGTCGCCTTCATCTACCCGAACCCCGAGCACGCGTCGCGCTACGTGCTCGTGATCGAGGGAACGAGCCCGCTCGGCACCTTCCGCGCCATCGCTCTGCCCGAGCTTCTCCCCGATTTCATGGTCTACGGCGACAAGATCGCGGCCGCCCGGGGACAGATCTTGCTCGGCAACGCCACGCCGCTCGCCGCCGGCCTCTTCAACACCGATTGGAGCTTGGGCCGCCTCAATCTGCCGCAGCGATGAGCGGTTCTCGACCACGTACCCGCTGCGGCAGTTGCAAATCCCGCTCGACCACCCCTTCCGCTACTATGTGGAATACCGCACGTCCGAAGGCTTCAACGCGCTCCAGCCTTGCTCGACGTGTAACCCGCGCATTTCGGCTTCGAGCATCGATCCGCAGGGCGACCATTCGCGGACTGTGGGAAGCCAAACGGGCCGGTGGCTCGATCAGTCAATTCGACATCGACACCTTCCTGGTGGGTCTGCGGCCGCTGCGCGCGGGCCAAAGCATGCGCGACAACTACCGCAAGCTGAACGTGAACGCGCTAGAGGAAAACGACCAGGGCGCCAAGGTCCAGGTCGTGTGGGATTGACGGAGGCTCAGGCGTGCTCAAGGTGGCCTACAGCACCGGGCCAAGCTGGTCAGTGCAGCGCGCGACAAGAACGTGACGAGCTTCGTGACTCTCCGGCATGCAGCGCGACGAATCTAGCGGAGTTGGGCGGACGGGGGGGCGAGGGGGGGCGGCGCCGGAGCGATCGCGAAGGTCAAACGGCGATGAGCTCAACGTGCACGCCCGCAGCGGCAGCGAGAGAGCGGAGATCATCGACGTCGGACGTGAGGATATCGTCTCCGTCGCTGGCGAGCGCGACGAGCGCCGCATCGATCGCATCCGCGGCGCGCGCCGCTTTGAGCAACATGCCCGCGCTTTGGCCCAGCTCGGCATCGAGGGGGACGACATCGACACCAGGCAAAAGGAGCGCGAGTCGCGCTTGGCGTCCTGCCCCTCCTCGCCATACTTGCGCGACAATTCCTCCGTGCGTCTTTGGCGCGCGACTCGCGGTGAGCTCGGACTTGATGAGCGCGACGATTTCCCGATCATTGCGCTCGACCGCAAGGAAAGCCCCGGCATCGAGTAAGAGCATCTATGCGCTCTGTCCTCGCTTCTGACGCGGGGCGCGCACGACGACGGCACGGGCGCGTGCACGCCGCCTTGCCGCTGTCATTTCCGCCTCGGTGATGAGGCCGTGCTTCGACTCATAGGCCGCCACGAAATCGCCGAGCGCACGCATCCTGAGGTCGTGCTCGACCTGGAGCCGCATGGCTGCGTTGACCCAAGCGCTTACGTTCTCCGCCCTTCCATCCGCGACGGCGCGCTCGGCGGCCGCGATGAGGTTGGCGTCGACGGAAGCAGACAAGCGGTGCTTTCGCATACAAGTATCCTACGATGATGCCACGTTCGTGGCAAGTCTCCCCCTTCCACCACGGGGACCCCGAAGGCGGGTCGGCAGCGTCGCGGCTCGGTTCCGATCGCCGCAAAGAGAGCTGGGGTTTGGTAGCCGCCGTCGGCCGCCAGGCCGCAAGAGCAAGGTGACCGCGACGGCGAGCAAAGCGCTCCCCGAACCCCTTGGCGGCTTGGCGATTTGGCGGCTCCCGAGATCACCTCCAGGCGTCGCAACCCAGATCGGACCGCGCGCTACTTGTTCGGCTGAGGGGTCATCCGAAGGTACGGGCGAAGCTCTTTGTGCCCCTTGGGGAACTTCTCCGCGATGACCTTGGGATCGGTGATCGAAGGAACGATCACGCAATCGTCGCCCTCTTTCCAGTTGGCCGGCGTCGCTACCGAATGGTTGTCGGTGAGCTGCAGCGAGTCGATGACGCGCAAGATTTCGTCGAAGTTGCGGCCGGTGCTCGCGGGGTAGGTCAGCGTGAGGCGCACTTTTTTCTTGGGGTCGATGATGAACACCGAGCGAACGGTGAGCGTGTCGTTCGCCTCGGGGTGAATCATGTCGTAGAGCTTGGAGACCTTGCGATCGCCGTCACCCAAGATCGGGAAATTCATCTTGGCCGACTGCGTCTCTTCGATGTCGGAGAGCCACCTCTCGTGCGACGCGACGTCGTCGACGCTGAGGGCGATCACCTTCACGTTGCGCTTCTCGAACTGCGGCTTGATCTTGGCCACGGTGCCGAGCTCCGTCGTGCAGACGGGGGTGAAATCTTTGGGGTGCGAGAACAGCACGCCCCAGCTATTTCCGAGCCACTCGTGGAAATGGATGGTGCCTTCGGTGGACTCTTGGGTGAAGTCAGGGGCAATGCTTCCGATGTGAACTGTCATTGGCCTACTCCTTCTTGGGCTTCGGGTTATAGCGCCATGTCTGACAAAACGCCCGTCTCGTCGTTATCATAGAGGCGGGTGAGGGGGGGAAGGGGCGGGCGCGAGCTTCGTCCGCAGCGTGCGGACGGCCTCGCCGAGCGCTCGGCTCTCCTTGAAACAGCAAGGGTCTCGACGTCGCGAGCACTCGGCCTCGCGCAGAACGACGAGCTCGAAGAGCGCGCGCTCGTCTCCTTGATCGGCCATCCTGGGAAAGAGGTCGCGCCTGGCCAAACACGATGCCTCGCGAAAATCGACGAGCACCTTGAGCTCTGCCGATGCTCGCGCCATCGTCTCGGGCCTGCGCAGGACCTCGGTCGCGCGCTTGGCGGCCTTGGTTCCCGGGCGATGGCGCGCCACGTCGTAGAGCAGATCGAGCCCCGCGGTGCCCGTCTCGCTCGTCAGCATGGCGAAGAATTGCTCGGACGCGTCGCCGCCCGCCTGGTCGACCGCCACGGCGACGGCACGCGCGGCGACTTGCGTGTCGTGCTCCCGAAGCGCGGCGGGATCCAGGCCCAAGAGCGCGATCACGGCGCCGGTCCCTTTCGGCCAATCTTTCTCGCGTACGGCGTTGCGCAGCGTAATGCGCCATCCGTCGCCGTCCAGCGCGCTCGCGGGGATAGGTTCGCGCGTGGGCGGCAAAGGAGGTTCGGCGGTCGACGAAGCAGGTGCGGGCGCCGCGCTTTCGACGACCGCCCCCCGATCGCTCGGCTTGCGCGAAAAGAGCACGCCAATGACGACGACAATGAACACACTGAGAGCCGGCAACCCAGCGTACGCCCAACGGGGGAATTTGCCGTCGCTCGGCAGCGCGTTCCACGCTCGCTCGAGCCACGGCGGCATCCATGAGAAGCGCGCCTTTCCACCCTGTGAGGTTCCGAGGGCGAGAGGCGGCTCGCTCGCGGCGCGTTCCGTGTTCGGCGGCAGAGCGGGCGGTGGCGGCGCCGGTAGGACGTCGCCCACGGCATCGTCGAAGAGCCCCGGCCCTCCGGAGATCGCCGCAATGTCGGGCACCATTTCGAAGGCCGCCGACATCATCGCGGCGTCGAGGGCGGACACTACCTCCCTGGCGCTCGCATAGCGCTCCTTGGGGTCCTTCTCGAGGAGCTTCATGACGACGGCCTCGAGCGCCGGCGGCACGTTCCCGTCGGGGGCGCGGACCGCGAGCGGCGGCGGAGGGGTGGTGCGGTGCTGCAGAAAGAGGCGCACCGGTTCGGTCTCGTCGAACGGGTGCTTGCCCGACAAGAGCTCGTAGAGAATGAGCCCGAGCGCATAGAGATCGCTGCGCTGGTCGACGGCCGCCATTCCGAGCGCTGCCTCGGGCGACATGTACGCGACGGTGCCGAGCACGACGCCCGCCTGCGTCAAGAATTTCTCCGGAGCCGAGGGCTCGTCCGGTGGAGGAGCGATGGTGGGGACCTTCGACAAGCGCACCTGCGCGAAGCCGAAGTCGATGAGCTTCACTTCGTCGTTCGAGCCCTGCACGACGATGACGTTGGAGGGCTTCACGTCGCGATGCACGATTCCCACGTCGTGCGCCGCCGCAAGCCCCAGCGCGAGCTGGCGCGCGATGCTCACCGCGCGCGGCACGGCGAGGGCACCCTTGGCGATCACGTGATTCAACGTGGCCCCCGCCACGTATTCGAGCACGAGAAAATACGACCCGTCGTTGAGCTGGCCGAAATCGGTGGCCGACACGATGTTGGGGTGCTGCACGTGCGCTCCCGCGATCGCCTCTCTTTGAAAGCGCGCCACGAGCTCGGGGAGCTTCTCCGCTTTGGGATCGAGCACCTTGATGGCCACGCGCTTCAGCATGTGGACGTGCTGCCCCAGGTAGACGGCGCTCATTCCTCCCGTGGCGATGAGCTCGGTGACGCGGTAACGCGCCGAAATCACCTGCCCGACCAGCGACGAAGCTGCGGCCGGCGGCGAAGCATCCACACTCGATTGCGGCATTGCACGAGCATCGTAGTGCGGCGGAGTAGCCGCCGACAAGAGCAGCCCTCATGGGGCGCCTCTGCAGCAGTAGTGCTATGGGCTCCTGCCCAGCACGAGCGCCGTGTTCCTTGCGTGAATGGAGTAGACTGCCGCGCACCGATGCAGAAGCTCCTCGCGCTCGCCGCCGTCTTTCCCCTCTGCGTCACGCTCCTCGGTATGGGGGCAGGCTGCAAGCGTCCGTCGCCATCGCTGACGACGTCGCCGACGCCTGCCCCCGAGCTTCGCGCGGCGCCGCCACCCGTCGGCCTCATCGCCGAGATCTTCGTGCCGCATCCCGACCGCTCGTGGGAAGGCGTGCGGGCGACGCTCGACCACTCGCCGTTTCCCGCTTCGCTCGCGCTCGTCCTGGGCGGCTACCTCGGGCTCCCCGTATCGACGCTCGATCAGCTCGATACCCAGATCGCGCTCGTGGGGGCCATCGTCGACGATGGATCAGGCCCGAGCCCGGTGCTCGCCGTTCACGTCAAAGACGCCGGTCGATTGATCGACCTGATGACGACCGGCACCGCTCCTTTCCGCAAGGGCGAGCGCACGTCATCGGGCGTGGTCGCCCTCCTTTCGTCGTCGCCGGGTGGCTCGACCCTGGCGCTCGCGGTTTGCGACAACTACCTCGTCTTCGGCCCGCGCCAAGAAGCCCTCACGCTCGCGGCGCCCTTCGTCGCAGAGAACCTCTCCCTGCGCCCCATGCCCGCCGAAGACTTCGTGGCCGTGGCTCCCCAGAAGGCGCTCGCTGGCACCATCTCGGAGCGGCTCGGGAAATGGTGGGCCGCGTGGAAACAGGAGCGAGAGGCCGAAGACATTGCCCTGCGACAAAAACACGGCGGCAGCGCGCCCGACTTCGGCGATCCAGCGCAAGCTCTTGCCGACATCGACTCCCGCGCAGGTCGCTTCTTCTCCGTCGTGCAAGACCTGGCCGAAGCTCGGCTCTCCGTCGTCCTCGAGCCGGCGGAAAACCAGCGCTCCGCCGCCTACCGCATGGAGGCGACCATCAAGGCAAGGTCATTGGCGGGGCCGGCTGCCGCGGAGATCGCGAGCATGCCCATCGCGGCCGCCGATCCTTTGCTCTCCCTCCCCTCGTCGTCGGCCGTGGCGCTGCTCGTGCGCGACACTCGTGAGCTTCGCGATCAATCCTCGGCTGCCCAGGTCGAGGCCATCGGCAAAGTCCTCGGCGGTCGACTCGCCGAATCGGACAAGCAGCAGATCGAAGATGCGTTTCGAAGTTGGGCGAGCGGCCGCGGTGATTGGCTCACCGCGGGCCTCCTCTTGGGCGGCTCCTTCCGCGCGGCGGTCGTCCGCGGCGCCGTCGGCGATCCCAAAGAGCTGAGCCATGGAGCGGCGTCGATGCTCAAGCTCCTCGGCGTTCGCGCGATCGCCGAACCGCTCTCCAACTGGGTGGGCGATCTCAAACTCTCGCCCGTGGCCCCCGCCACCCCGGCATCCGAGGGTGCACTGCAGAGCGTGCACGTAACGCGTCGCCCCCCCAAGCTCACGCTCGTGCGCGATCAGGGTCGCGCGACCGACAACGACGCGTTCGACATCGTCTGGTCCGTCGACAAAGAGCTCATCGTCGGCGTGGCGGGCCGCGACGCACGAACGCTTTACGCGACGCTCCAAAAACCCGCCGCCGGCAAGACGATCGCGGACCGGCCCTTCGTCAAAAACTCCCTCCTTCGGCTCGGCGCGACCATCTCGTTCGCGCTCGTCGTCGACTCCTCGCTGCTCGGCGTCCCCCACCGCGCCGATCCCGACGGCTCGGTGTTCGTGCTCGCCTACGGCAAAGACCCGAAGGCGGCCGCGGATCGCGCTTTCATCGAGCTCGACCTCCCGGCCAGCGCGCTTGCTTCGTACGCGTCTTTGCTGGGTGGACTCGCCCTCGCCCCCTGAAAATAGCCCACGGACCACCGATGCCCCGCCCCGGTTACGACGAGACGACGCTGCTCACCGGCTTTCCCTCGTTTCTCGCGAGGAAGCTAGCCCGCCACATCCTCGAAGAGCAGCCGCACACGCTCGTCTATGCCGTCGTTCGCGCCAAGTTCGCACGAGAAGCACAAGAAGTAGCCGCCTCGTGGCCCGAAGACCTTCACCGCCGATTCATCATGATCGAGGGCGACGCCGCCGCGATGGACCTCGGCCTCTCGGGAGCGGAGTTTCGATGGCTCACCGGTGAGATCGATCGCATTCACCACGCCGCGCAGGTGACCTATCTCGGCGTCGACGCCAAAACCGCCGAACAGCTCAACGTCGGCGGCGCCAAAGAAATCATCGAGTTCGCGAAGGCGTGCCCTTCGCTGAAGGCCCTGGTCTTCCACTCGACGACCGAGGTCTTTGGCGATCGCACGGGCGAGGTTCGCGAAGACGAGCTCCTGACCGGGCAGAGCTTTCCGACTTTCGTCGCCGAGACGCGCGCCCGCGCCGAAGCAACTATGCGGCGCGCGATGAGTCGGCTGCCCGTCTCCATCGTGCGTCCGACCACCATCGTTGGAGACTCGACGACCGGCGAAATCGACCGCTTCGACGGACCCTACCTCCTCATCTTGCTCATCGTCACGACGCCCGCCGAAATCGCGATTCCCCTCCCTGGCCGCGGGGACACGGCGCTCAACGTCGTTCCTATCGACTACGTCGTGCGTGCTGCGCACGCCATCGGTCGCGATCCGCGATCCGCCGGGCGCACGTTTCACGTGGTCGATCCCAACCCCGTCACCGCCAAACGCACCTTCGAGCTCGTGGCTCGCGCGAGCGACCGGCCATCGCCGCGTGGGTTCATCCCCACCAACCTGACCCGTGCCCTCCTGCGAACGCCGGGCCTCGAGCGCTTCGCGAAGAGCCCGCGCGCCTTCGTGGAGCGCCTCTCGCTCCCCGTTCGCTTCGACGCCCGCAACACCGACGAAATCTTGGCCGGGACGGGCGTTGCCTGTCCCCCGTTCGAGAGCTACGTCGACGCCATCGTCCAATACGTGCGCGATCGCATACGCGAGAAGCGCGAGCGTCGCGACTTCGAGGCGTCGCCCGACGACGAGCGCGATCCGCTCGAGCGCTGAGTGGCCGAGCATGATTCTCGGTCATTCAGCTTGTCTCTCTGATTGGCGCAACAGTCCGCACTAGTGTCGCGCGGCCGAAGTCTTGTCCTCAGTTCAGCCGCGGCACTAGGAGGGTCCGCGCCATCGTTCCCAATTTGCCATGGCAAATTGAGAACTGAAGCAGGAAGGGGTCCTCCCGTCGTTCGTGACTTGGCATCCAG
>DATEMX010000347.1:0-2047 GCA_035275365.1 Polyangiaceae bacterium
CGCGCTCTCAAGGCGAAGGCCGACGTAGTGCTGCTCGACAACTTCGAGCTCGAAGCGCTTCGCGAGGCAGTTCGCCGCTCGTCGGGGCGCGCCATCCTCGAGGCGTCGGGTGGCGTCACCCTCGAAACGGTTGCCGCCATCGCCGGCACCGGGGTCGACGTGATCAGCGTCGGCGCCCTCACGCACTCGGCGCCCGCCGCCGACATCGCGCTCGATCTCGAGCTCGTCCGCTGAATGACCGAGCATGGTTCTCGGTCTCGCCGCCCCGAAAAAGCGTCGATTTTCGGGCCCCACTCCACGCGGCTCGCTTCGCTCGATACGGAGAGAGTTCGCGGTTCGCGAACTCTGATTTAACTCGTGACCTTCGACGCAACCCGCATCGAAGAGGCGCTCGCTCGAAGCGGCGCGTCTTGGGGCCGCCCGCTCGTCTTCGCGCGCGAGACGGGGTCGACCAACGACGACGCCAAGATCGCCGCGCGAAGCGGCGCTCCGTCGGGGGCGGCGTTTTGGGCCGACGCACAAACGAGTGGCCGCGGGCGGCTCGGCCGCAGATGGCACTCGCCCCCGGGCGAGAACCTCTACGTATCGTTTGTCTTCCGGCCGTCGTTCGATTTGTCGCTCGCGCCGCTCGTGACCCTCGCCGCGGGCCTCGCCGTCGTCGATGCCGTCGAGCCGCTCGTTTCCCAGTGCGCGCCGATGATCAAATGGCCGAACGACGTGCTCGTCCGTGATCGCAAGCTCGCGGGCATCCTCACCGAGGGCCAATTGGGCGAAGATCGCGGCCCGTGGATCGTCATCGGCGTCGGCATCAACGTCACGACGGCGTCGTTTCCGCCCGAGGCAGGTCGCGCGACGTCGCTCGCGCTCGCCGGCGCCGCATCGCTCGATCGAAGCGATCTATTCGTGTCGCTGGCGCTTTCGCTGGCGTCGCGAATCGGGCGGCTCGGCGAGGCGGGGCCGCGCGACACCGTCGCCGAATTGGCACGGCGCGACGCCCTCTTTGGTCGCGCCATCAGCATCGACGGTCGACCGGCAGCGGCGTGTGGAATCGCCGAAGACGGTAGGCTCCGCGTCCGCTACGCCGACGGGACGGAAACCGCGTGCGTTGCGGGTGATGTGCAATTGCGACTCTGAGCTTGTAAAGTGGGTCGCTCACGATGCGACCCCAGCCGGGAGACCTGATAAACGGCAAGTACCGGCTCATCCGCCTCATCGGCGATGGCGGCATGGGGAGCGTGTTCGAGGCGCGTCACGAGTACCTCGGAACGGCGGTCGCGCTGAAATTCTTGCACCCCGAGCTTTCGCGGCGCCCCGGGCTCGTCCAGCGCTTTCTGCAGGAAGCCCGCGTTTCCGCGAGCATCAAGAGCATTCACGTCGCCCACGTGACCGACGTCGACCAGGCAGGCGAAGGACTGGCGTATTTGGTCATGGAGCTCTTGGAGGGACGGAGCCTCCAAGCCACGATCGCAAGCCAGGGAAAGCTCTCGCTCGATGTGGCGCTCGACTACACCATGCAAATGTTGGCAGGCCTCGAAGCGGCGCATGCCATCGGCGTCGTGCATCGCGACCTCAAGCCCGACAATGTCTTCGTGGTGACGACGCCGCGCGGTCCGCTCGTCAAGCTGCTCGACTTCGGCATCGCCAAGCTGAGGCGCTCGAAAGAATACCAAGAGACCGGTCTCACGCGCCCCGGCGTGATGATGGGCACGCCCGAATACATGGCGCCCGAGCAAGCCTACTCGGCCGATTCCGTCGACGCGCGCGCCGACGTGTACTCGGTGGGGGCCATCCTCTACGAAATGCTTTGCGGCAAGCGCCCGGCGCAAGGAGAAGACCCGCAGCAGATCGCCGCGTTCATCCTCGCGCACAAGGTACCGCGACTCAGCCAGGTGGACGGCGCGGTGCCCGACGCCCTCGCCGCCGTCGTGCACCGCGCGATGGCGCCTATGGCGGCCGATCGCTTCGC
Source organism: Polyangiaceae bacterium (assembly GCA_035275365.1). Classification (GTDB taxonomy): domain Bacteria; phylum Myxococcota_A; class Polyangia; order Polyangiales; family Polyangiaceae; genus DASWDH01. The sequence goes on from DATEMX010000347.1 coordinate 1,967, forward strand.
GTCGGTGGCCGCGCTTCGCAACGCGCTCAATCCTTTCTGCGGCGAGTTGTCGCTCATCGGTCGGCTCGCGGCGACGCCGGC
>DATEMX010000348.1:0-3797 GCA_035275365.1 Polyangiaceae bacterium
TAGGGTGGGGGATCCTTGCTTGGGATAGCTGGCTGGGCTGGAGGCACTCGCAAGGAGACGCGACAGTCAGCAAGGCCTCCCCCAAATCCCTTGGCGGCCTTGGCGCTCTTGGCGGCCTTGGCGCTTGCCCGGATTCACCTCCAGGCCCCCTCGGTCCAGATCGTCGATCGCGACGGGTCTAGTTGAGCCAGTGGCGCTTGGTCGAGAGGTCGTCGAGGCGGGCCTTGATCGCTTTGGCGTCGTTGGCTTCGGGGGTTAGTTCGAGGAAGCGGTTCAGGTCGTGGCGGGCGACTTCGACGGCTCCCAGGCGGGCGGCCAAGAGACCACGCTCGCGGAGCGCGAAGGGGGCGTCGGGTGTCAGCGCGACCAGACGATGAAGCGCCAAGAGCGCACGCGAGTCTTCGCCGCGCGCCAAGTAGACGGCTTTCAAGTTGGTGAGCATGCGCACGAGAATGAGGCGCGGCGAGGCGGGCTCGAGATGCTCGGGCTTCAACTTCTCGTTCGGCCCCACGACGCGCTTCAAGAGCGCTACGAGCGACTTCTCGTCGAGCACGCGACCGCCAAAGAAAGGATCGACCATGACCGGCGGGCGACCCCTGTCTTGCCCCGTTCGCTCGATGCGAACCAAGAAGTGCCCTGGAAAGCTCACGCCTTGCGCGGGCACGCCGGCGCGACGAGCGATTTCGCAATAGACGATCCCGAGCGTGATGGGAATGCCGAGGCGCCGCTCGAGCACGTCGGGAAGAAGGCTGTTCTTCGGATCGTAGTAGTCGGCTTCGTTGCCGGCGAAACCTTGACGCTCGTAAATGTAGTGGGCCATTTCGAGCGCTTGCGCTTCGGCGCTCATGCCTCCGAGATCGAGCCTGACGAGCGGTGCCGACAGCTGCTCGAACTGTTCGAGCAAGGTGCCGACGTCGAGGTCGTCATATACGTCACGCGCGATGAGGGCGGCGCCGAGGGCGACATCAATGGTCTCTTCGCTCGCGCAAGCCAGCTCTTCGAAGCACGGGTAGGGGCGGCCAGGGGTGGCGAACGCGTCGGTCGTCGTCATCGGCTTCATGAAATGACGCGAAGACGCCACCAGTGCAAGGCGATTCACGCATCGGGGCGCGCCTTGCGAGCGCCTCGGGCGGGGGGCACCGAGCGGGGTCGCAAACCCATTTTCGGCTCGATTCGGTTGCGCTATGGACGAGCGCGATGGATCCGGCCAGCGAGGCGAAAGAAGCCGAGTTCTCGGCGGCCCGGCAACGCAGCGAAGAGCTCCGCGCGCAAATTGAGCACCACAACTACCGCTACTATGTGATGAGCGCGCCCGAGGTGGCCGACGTCGATTACGACCGACTCGTTCGCGAGCTCTCGGAGATCGAGCGGCGCCATCCGGAGCTGCTCACCGCCGATTCGCCCACGCAGCGCGTCGGCGAATCGCGCACCGAGCTCTTCGCCCCCGTGCCGCACTCGTCGCGCCTCCTGTCGCTCGACAACGCGTTCGATGCCGACGAACTCGAGGCGTGGCACCAGCGTGTCGTCAAAGGTCTCGGACGCGAAGCGACGTTCGTCTGCGAGCCTAAGATCGACGGCGTGTCCATCGCCGTCGTCTACGAGCGCGGCCGCTTCGTGCGCGGCGCAACCCGCGGCGACGGCGCGATAGGCGAGGACGTGACCGCCAACGTGCGCACGATTCGTGCCGTGCCCGCCCGCCTGCGCACCCAGCACCCGCCGGATTGGCTCGAGGTGCGTGGCGAGGTGTTCTTGCGACTCACCGACTTCGAGCGGCTGAACGCCGAGCTGGGCGACGAACGAAAGACGCTGTTTTCGAACCCGCGAAATGCCACCGCGGGAACCCTCCGCCAGAAAGACGCAACCATCACCGCGGCGCGCCCTCTCAGCGTCTATTTCCACGGGCTCGTGCGCAAGGACGGCAAACCCCTTGCTTCCTACTCGGACACGCTCGCGTATCTGCAGGAGGTCGGCCTGCGCGTCCATCCAGAGGCCAAGGCGTGCCGTACCATGACCGAGGTCACGGCCTACGTCGCCTCCATACAGGAGCGTCGGCACGCGCTCGAGCACGAGATCGACGGCGCCGTGATCAAAGTCGACGCCTACGGCGACCAGAACGAGCTCGGCAACACGTCGAAATTTCCCCGATGGGCCATTGCCTACAAGTTTCCGGCCGAAGAGCAGACGACCAAGCTGAAGGACATTCAAGTGAGCGTCGGGCGCACCGGCGCGGTGACGCCGTTTGCCGTGCTCGAGCCCGTGCGGGTGGGCGGGGTAACTGTGTCGATGGCGACGCTGCACAACGCCGATGAAGTGGAGCGCAAGGGCGTGCTCATCGGTGACACCGTGGTGGTTCGGCGCGCGGGCGAGGTCATCCCCGAAGTCGTCGCGCCCATCCCGAGTTTGCGGACCGGCGACGAACGCAAGTTCGTGATGCCCACCGGTTGCCCGGCGTGCAAGGCCCCCATCTCGCGCCCTGACGGCGAGGCGGTCGCGCGCTGCATCAACGTCGACTGCCCCGCTCAGGTGCTCGGGCGCGTCGTTCATTTCGCTTCCCGCGGCGCCATGGACATCACGCACCTCGGCGAACGAACGGCCTTCGAGATCATCGAGCGTCGGCTCATCGACGACGTCGGCGACATCTATTTCCTAACGCCTGACGACATCGCTCAGATCCCCCTCTTCAAAGACAAGTCGATCGCAAACCTGATGGAGGCCATCGAGGCATCGCGCGGGCGTTCAATCGACCGGCTGCTTTACGGGTTCGGCATCCGGCACGTGGGCGCTACCGCGGCGAGGCTGCTCGCCGATGCGTTCGGGTCGATCGACGCCATCGCCGAGGCGCCTTGCGAAGAGTTGGCGGCGGTCGACGGCGTAGGCGAGGTCATCGCCAAGGCCGCGCGAGAATACTTCGACCGCCCGGCGACGAAAGTGGTCCTCGAGAAGCTGCGGCGCGCGGGGGTGCGCCTCATGGAGGAGCGCAAGAAGCCCGGGGGCCCGCTGAGCGGCAAGTCCTTCGTCATCACGGGCACGCTCGAGGCCTTCTCGCGGGAGGTGGCCAAAGAGCGCATCGAGGCGCTCGGTGGCAAGGTGACCTCGGGCCTGTCCAAGAAGACCGACTTCTTGGTCGTGGGTGAGAGCCCAGGATCGAAACTGGAAAAGGCGTCGAAGCTCGGCGTTTTGGTCCTCGATGAAGCCGCTTTCAAGAATCTCCTCGACTCCCCGTAGCCGCAACGGCTGTGCGGTCGCGCTCGGATTCGACGCGCGAACGGACGCGATCGTGCGTGATGTTTGGGACGATCTTGCCGAGCGAGGTATCAACGATTTCATGCGTCGCGGCGGCGGCATGCCGCACATCAGCTTGGCCGTCGCCGATCATCTCGGACCGGAAACCGAGGCCGTCGTGCACGCTCTGGCTCGCTCTCACGCGCCCGTTCCGCTGCGCCTTTCGTCGGTGGGCGTCTTCGCGGGAGACTCCGGCGTCGTGTTTCTCGGTCCGGTCATGAACGCCGAGCTGCTCAGCGTCCACGCCGATCTGCACGATCGCTTGCTCGCGGCCGGCTATGCGGGGTGGCCGTATTACGAGCCCGGCGAGTGGGTAGCCCATTGCACGCTCACGCAGGAGATGCCGCAAGAACGCGTCGCCCGCGCCATCGATACGGCGCGCTCGATCGTCGAGTTCCCGCTCGTGGGAACGCTCGAAACCATCCACGTCGTCGAGTTCCAACCCCCCAAGGTCCGCTATTTTACGACTCTCGGCGTGCGTTAGGCGATTTCCGGTCGCCGCCAAGCCGCGAAGG
>DATEMX010000349.1:0-8880 GCA_035275365.1 Polyangiaceae bacterium
TCGCCGCGCGACGACGCGCCCGTGCTCAGCATCGTCGGCGTGTTCGACTCCAAGGTGGCGGCCTATACGAGCGATGTCTTGCTCGTCCATGCCGACGACGCGCGCCTTTTGCTCGACGTCCCGGAGGGGCAAGCGACCGACGTCGCGCTCACCCTCTCGAACCGCGACGAAGCAACGGTGATCTCCCGCGCGATCGCGGTGCGCGAACCGGCGCTGCGCGTGCTCGACAAGCGCATTCGCGGGCGAACCTACGGCCTCCTGTACGGGCGGCGCGCCGGAGTCGTCCTCGCCGCGGCCCTCCCCGCCCTCATGGCGATGCTCGTCTTGGCGTGGGACCGCATGGCCGGGCTCGGCCCCGCCGAGCGCCGCGAAATCGCCGTCGAGAAAGCAGTGGGATGGTCCACGGCCGACGTGCTCTATGCGAAGCTCTACGAGTCGGTCCTCGTGGGCGTCCTTGGCGCCTTCGCCGGGCTTCTGCTCGGCTACGCCTGGGTTTTCCTGTTCGGAGCGCCTTTGCTCCGCGAAGTGCTGTCAGGTTGGAGCGTTCTTTACCCCACAGCTCCGCTTACGCCCTCCATCGACCCGGCCGACGTCTTCGGCCTGACCGCGATGGTGCTCATGCCCTTCGTCGCCGTCGCCGTCGTTCCCGCGTGGCGCGCTGCGATTGTCGATCCGATGCAGGCCATGCGTTCGTGACGCCAGCCCGAGCTTGCGCGATCGAGCGAGCGCGCAAGCTCGACTATCACTACTGCCTTAGATTTCTCGCTACCAGATCGATCATCGTAGCGGCCATAAAGCCACTCAATCTGACCGTGACGGAGTGGACGGAGTCCATGAACTGGACGTTAGTAGTACGGAGACCTACGCAGCGAAGCGCAGTGCACAGGCAGAATTCTCGCAGCAGCGGAGCTAGGCTGGCCAGGCGCGGCGGCTCACTTTGCATTGACCGGGGTGGTTCCGACGGTCTCGCCGTAACTTGAGTTGGGTCGCCTCCAAATCTGCTGATCGCGATCTGCCGATGTCAAGACTCAGGCAGTAGTGCTATTCGACCTTCATCCCGTCGCCGGGCGCCTGAAACGGCTTGTAGCGAAAGGCGCAAAGCCCTTCTTGGCAGAACACGACCGGCGGCGGTTTGCAGTCGGTCGGCTTTTCTTCGCACTTGCCCTTCTTGAAGCCTTCCATCATCCCGTGAATCTTGTCGAAGCTGTCGGCGTTGACTGGTTTCGCACACCCCGGCCACTCGCTCGGCTTGCAGTCGGTGTCTTTGGCGCAAATGCTGGCCGAATTGATGAGCTCGAAGGACTTGTCGCGCAGCTTCGTGCATTCCTCGGGGCTCATTTTGGAGCAGGCCGAGAAGAGCGGGATCGCAAAAAAGAGGGAAGAAAAGAGACGAGCCAAGAGTTTTGCCGAGCGGTTGGACATGAGATCCTCCGTGCGCCGCACCATTACCAGGACACGGCGCGCTTTCAAACCCGGCCAACTCTACACTTGCACCCCCGAAACGGGGAGCGCAGGCTAGGGCCCTTCTCCCATGGCCCAGCCACGCGTCTTCACGCTCGAAGAAGCCAACGCCCTCGTGCCGACCCTCCACCGCCTGGTCGGCCGGCAAATGCTGCGACAGACCGAAATCGAAGATCGCTTGCAACGGCTCCGGCGCGCGGGCGGCCGCGACGTCTCGGATCTCGAACTCGAGGAGGGCGACTCGGCCGAGGTGCGAAATCTCAAGGGCGACCTCATGGAACGCATCGCTGCATGCGAAGAAGGCTGGCGAGAGGTCGCCTCGCTCGGGGCGGTGGTGAAAGACACGCGAACGGGCCTCGTCGACTTCTACGGCCACCTCGACGGACGAACCGTTTGGCTGTGCTGGCGCTACGGTGAAGAGCGCATCGATTTTTTTCACGAGTTGGACAGCGGGTTTGCAGGCCGCAAGCCCCTCGGTCCCGAAGCGCGCCAAAAGCTCCTCAATTAGGGCGTGTCCCCATATTCGGAGGCCGGGGCACGTACGCGTGCCCGTGCCCGTGCCCGGCTTTTTTCGCCGGAAAGTTTTCCGAGTTGGGCGATGTGTGCTCCATGACGCGTCCAAGATGGTTCGAGTTCAACTGGACGAGCGACAATGGTCGAAGGTTGCGGGGATTCTGCAAGCCGAGCGGGGGCCCGGACGGCCGGCGAAGGACGACCGCAACTTCGTGCAAGCCGTCTTGTGGTCCAGCTCCACTCCGTCCTATCGGCTCCTCCTCGCAGAAGTTGCTCACCTTCGTGTACGGGCACGGGCACGGGCACGGGCACGTTTACGTGTACCAGAATTCAGGGACACGCCCTAGATTGGCGAACATGCCCGTCCATCAGGCAGACGCCGAACGTGCCCTACTCGCGTTTTTGCGCGCGCTCGGCCGCGATCCCGATCGCGAACCCGAGCTGGCCGGCACGGCGAAGCGCGTCGCCGAGGCGTGGGGCCGGGAGCTCGTCGACGGCTACGACATCGACGTGCCCGCGCTCCTCGCCAGCGAGTCTTCCCCGTTGCCCCCCGGCCCCAAGTCGATCATCGCCGTTCGCGATCTCACCGTCTCCACGGTGTGTCCGCATCACCTCTTACCCGCGCGTGGGTGGGGCGCCGTTCTCTACCTGCCGGGCGCTCGGGTATCTGGCTTGGGAACGCTGTCGCGCCTCGTCGATGCCTTCGCCCACCGGCTCACGCTCCAAGAGACGATCGCGGGTGACGTCGCGTCAGCCCTCGTGGCCCATTTGGGGGCCGAGGGCGCCGCTTGCGAGATCTCGCTGGTGCACAGCTGTTTGGCGTCGCGCGGCGAGCGGCAGGCCGGCGCGAGCGTCGACACCATCGCGTTCGCCGGCAGCTTCGCCGAGGGCGGCAAAGATCGCGCTCTGGCCCTCGCCGCGCTCGGAGGAAAGTGAGCATCGCGGTCGTCACCGGCGCCAGCCGCGGCATCGGTCGCGCGACCGCGCTCGCGCTGGCTGCCCGCGGTGTCGACGTCGCCGTGCTGGCTCGAACGCTCGGCGATCTCGAGACGGTGGCCGGGCGCGCGAAGGACCTCGGCGTGCGCTCGCTCGCGATTCGATGCGACGTCACGTCGGCCGACGACGTGGCCGCCGCGCGCGATCGCGTCCTCGCCGAGCTCGGGACACCTCGCCTTGTCGTCAACAACGCCGGCATGATCCGGCGTGCCGCCGTTCACGAGATGTCGCTCGATGACTTTCGCCTCGTCTTGGAGACGAACCTCGTGGCGACGTTCCTCGTCACCCGCGCGTTTTTGCCCTCGATGCTCGCGGCCAATCTCGGCCGATTCATCCAGGTTGCCAGCATTTCGTCCACCCTCGGTACCGCTCGAGCATCCGCCTACTGCGCGGCCAAATGGGGCGTCGTCGGCTTCACCAAGAGCCTCGCCGAAGAGCTCCGCGGCACCGGTCTTTCGACCCTGAGCGTGCTCCCTGGCTCGGTCGACACCGCCATGCTCGAAGGCAGCGGATTTGCCCCTCAAATGACCCCCGACGAGGTCGCCGGGACCGTCGCCTATGCAGGGCTCGACGCCCCTGCCGCCATGAACGGCAGCTCCATCGAGATCTTCGGCTGAGACGACGAGGGACATGGGCGAAAGAGAGTGGTAGCGTTCGTGCCGGAAGCATCATGGATGTGCCTTCCAGCGCCACGAAGGAACTCGCGCCCGCTCTGGACGCCCTTCCTATCTTCCCCCTCCCGCAGACGGTGCTCTTTCCTGGGGCGCTGCTTCCGTTGCACGTGTTCGAGCCGCGGTATCGAACGCTCGTCAAGGACGCCCTCGCCACGCACAAGGCGATGGCCATCGCCCTCATCTGCGAGGGCGGCGAGCGCGACCTGCACCGCCACCCCGCCATCGAGCCCATCGCAGGTGTGGGCGTCATCATCGACCACGTCGAGCTGCCCGACGGTCGCTACAACATCCTCTTGCATGGGCGGGCGCGCGTGAGAATGCAGGAGCTGCCATTCATTCCGCCCTACCGGCGGGCTCGCGCGCAGGCGCTCGCGGCGGTGGCCAGCGAACCGGCCCCGCACGACGTCACCGCCCTCTTGGCGAGCGCGGCAGCCTTTGCGGCCGACATCCGCGCGCGCGATCCGGAGTTCGACTTCCGCATTCCGCCCCACACGCCGCCGGCGGCGGCGGCCGATCTCGCGGCCCATCACCTGATTCTCGACGCCCGAGAAAGGCAATCGATCCTCGAAACGCTCGACGTCGGCGTCCGCGTGCTCCGAACGACGGAAGCGCTGGCGCTGCAACACGCCGCGCTCCAGGGCAAGGCGCGCGGACCGCTGAACTGACCCCATCGTGTCCATCCGCAAACTCGTCGCCAAGATCAGCAAGGCGGAGCTGCCGCCCGGTACGATGAAGCGCGTCGACTATCCACCCTTCAACGTGCTCATCGTCAACCTGGGAGGCGTCCCCTACGCCATCGACGACACCTGCACGCACGCCGGCGAGAGCCTGTACGGGGGCGATCTGGCCGGCTGCCAGATCGCATGCCCCGCCCACGGGTACGTTTTCGACATTCGCACGGGCGCCCTTCTCAGCCCTCCCGGCCTCTGCGACGACCAGCGCACGTTCGACGTGACGACAGAAGCCGACGCTTTCGCCATCTACGACGACGTCATCGAGCTTCTCAACGCACCGAAGACCCTGAGAAACACCCGAAGGGGTGAGAGCTGAGGGGGCCTCGCCCGCCCGATGGCTTTGCCTCGACACGACCGAAGGGCTGGGCTAGAGTCGCTCCGCAACGTGAGTCCCTCGTGGGCCTACCGACAGCGCAACGTGAACCCCGCCAGGCCCGGAAGGGAGCAACGGTAGCGAAAAGCGGGTGTGGTAGGCCCTTCGTTTACCTAGAGGCTCGCGGTCAGCATGCACATTTCGCCCTCGTCGCCGTTCGGACCGCGTATCATCCCTTGGACGCGGTTCGTGCTTTCAGCGGCGCTGGTGGCCCTCGCGTTTCGGGTCTCCGCGCGCGAACCGCTGACAGCCGCCCTCTTCGGAGCGTTCTTCGTTCTCTCGACGATTCCCGCCTATTTGGCGCGGCGGCGGGCCTCTCGCGTGCTCCGGTCGGGTGACATTCGCTCTGTGCTGAGCGTTTGGGCGAGGAACATCGCCAGGTTGCCGTACCCCGAAACGATGGGCCCCCTCGTCACGGCTGCGGCCTTCGCGTCCTGCGGCTGGGTCGACCAGGCTCGGACAGCGCTCGACCGCTCGGTTCGGGGGCCAGCATGGGAAGCGGCGCTCGAACATCGCCTCTTCGTGGAGACGTTGCTCGACGCATTCGAGGGCGAGCGCGATGCCGCGCTCAGCAAGGCGCTCCAGCTCGGTTCGTTGCCAGTGCCGACCATCGGTTTTTTCGCCGCGGGTCGCGTGCGCTCTCTGCGCGGGGCTCTGGCCGCCTTCGCCCGCGCGTTCGCCCATACGAGCACGCCGGCCGATCTTACGCTCCTCGAACGAGAGTCGAAGAAGAGCCCCCTCATGTATTGGGCGATGCGATACGCGGCCGCCGTCGTGGCGATCGACCACGGCGAACACGAGCGCGCCCGCAGGATGTTGGGCACGGCACCACCGTGGCCGGAGGGTTCGGCCTTCAACGCGTTCCACCAAGAGCTCTCGGGAATTCTCGACCTCCGCGCCGAAGCCTGACGCTTGGCGAGGACCGAGCAGCGAGCCCCCCGCTCGCCGCTCTACTCCCTGCGAGGGTTGCAGTCCGCGGGGCCTACTCCGAAACGAGACCGCGGAGCGCCGCGAAGCGCAAAAGCTGCGTGCTCGAGTGGACGGCGAGCTTGCGGTTGATGTTGGCTCGATGCGTCTCCACCGTTTTGACGCTGATGGATAGCTCTTCCGAAATCGCCGCGTTGGAGTAGCCGCGCACGACGAGGTCGAAGATCTCGCGCTCGCGATTGGACAGGCCGTCGAGCTGACCGGGCGCTCCCTTGCGACGCGAGCGACCGTTCGTGAGGAGCGACGCGGGTAGCTCGGGAGCGAGGTAACGATCGCCACGAGCCACGGTCTTGAGGCCACCTATCACCGCGGCCGCGGGCTGCGACTTGAGCGCATAGCCCGAAGCGCCGGCGGTGAAGGCGCGGGTGACGTAGTCGTGAACCGCGTGCGCGCTCAGCATCATGATCTTGGCGCCTGGGAACCTGGACGTCAGCTCCCGCGTGGCCGACAAGCCGTCGGTCCCGGGGAGAGTGACGTCCATCACCACGACATCTGGTTTGGTCGCTTCGAAGAGAGGGCACACCTCCCTCCCCTCGGTGGCTTCGGCAACGACGGAGAACTCCGTCGTTGCCGCGAGCAATGCTCGGAACGCTTCTCGAAAGACCAGGTGATCATCGACCAAGGCAACGCTAACCGTCATGTTGGTAGCTCCCTCATACCCCGCCGCCACAGCACTCTTTATCGGCCAAAGGTCTATGTGTTGCCAAGGTTTTTCATCCGCGAGCAATTCGATTCATCGAGTCGCCGCACCTCTTCACCGCGGAGGCCCAATGATCGTAGCGCAGCCAAGATGGCGACGCGACGCCCTGAGGAAAGAAATTTCATGATTCGCGCCGGCGCCGGCGCTACCGAGGGCGGATCTTGACGATAGCTTGTCGAGACTGGGGCAACCGTGCCCTCGAGCCGCGATCCTACAGGAAAACCCCGAGGGTGTGGCGCGCGAATTCCAATTGATGCGGCCGGGGTATCCGGTTACACGGACCCCCCTGGGTGTAACATGTTGGCGGTTTTTTTGGATCAGAGTCTTGGGCGTGACGAGGTGTGATGCCAAAGGGAGTCGACGGTGACCGAGAGCTCCACGCATGAAGGATGAGGTCGGCGTTGGCGCCGCCATCCGCGAAAGGCCGCTTTCGGAAGAGACGCGTCTCGGGATATCGAACGTTGCATGAGAGAGCGTAGTCGAAACGGAGGACGGGGCGTCCGCGGGGATCCCGCTAGACGGAAACGCGAATGCGAACGTTGAAGACCAAAACGAAGACCGCGCCAGCCAAGCGGATGAAGACCCTGCGGCTCCCCGCAACGACGGTCCCGAAGCTGGCCTCGAGCGCTCGCGTCGTCGGGGCGAAGCGCCCGGACACCCTCGAGCGCAAGTACGCGCTCCTATGCCAAAAATACTTGAAGGCCATCCGCCAGTTGAAGGAAGCCTCGAGTAAGCGTCTCGTCACGTTTCACCTCGGCTGGTGGGCCCTGCAAAGCACGTCGGCGGCCCTGGCGCTCATTCGCAACGGCAAAATTCTCATTTGCAATTCTCGCTTCCACGAGCTGAACCGCGGCGGGGAGAAGCAGGGCTGGATCCGCCTCGACTCGACGGCCCCAGAAACGATTCCCCAGCCCAACACCCTTTGGACCCTGGTCTCCCGCGAGGCTGCCGCCATTTTCGACAGCGGACAAGAACTGGCGACGAGACGCTACAAGCGTATCGACAAAGACGAGTACGTCGAGGCGAGCTACCAGCGCTCGGGGCTCGAATCGGACCCCGTCAACCTCACGGCCATCGTTCAAGATGCGACGCAGCGTGTTCGCGCCGAGCGCGAGCTCGACCGCGTGCGAGAGTCGCTCATTCAGCAGGAACGCCTGCGGGCCATTGGCGAGCTGGCCTCGGGGGTTGCCCACGACCTCAACAACACCCTCCACGCGATGAGCCTCCGGCTCTCGCTCATCGAGCAAAACCGGCTCTGCCAGGCGGAGCAGGGGGACAACATCCGCGCCCTCGGGCGCATCGTGACCGACGCGGCGCTCGTCGTGGGAAGGTTGCAAGATTTCGCTCGGCAACGGCACGACCGGCCCCTCGAATCGGTCGATTTGGCGGCCATCGTCGCCGAAGCCATCGAGATCGTTCGCACGGGCATCGAGGGGCAGAGCTCCCTCGAGGGCGCTCCGATTCGCATCTTGACCGAGCTCGAAGAGCTCGCCGAGGTGCGGGGCCTCGCCTCGGACCTGCGGCACGTCATCGTGAATCTGCTCCTCAATGCGCGCGACGCCATGCCAAACGGGGGTTCGATTCGCATCGTGGGCGAGCAACACCACAAGCGCATCGTCCTCAAGGTGCTCGACGAGGGGCGAGGTATCCCCGAAGAGGACCTCGGCCGCATCTTCGATCCCTTCTTCACGACCAAGGGTAACCGCGGGACGGGCCTCGGCCTGTCGATCGCGTATGGCGTCCTCACGCGCCTCGGCGGGGAAGTCTCCGCGAATAACCGCCCCGAGGGCGGCGCCTGCTTCACCCTCTCATTTCCCGTCGCGGCCCGTTCGAACAAGCCTCCTCCTCCGCCGCCCCCTTCCATCCCGCCTCGAGGTAAGCACATCCTCGTGATCGACGACGATCTCGACAACCTCGAGGCGACGCGCATGGCCATGGAGCTCCAAGGTCAAGCTGTCGACATGGCACGCAACGGCTCGGAGGCCCTCGAACGCTTCAAGAAAGGACAACGTTACGATCTCGTCCTCTGCGATCTGGGAATGCCTGACATGAACGGTTGGCTCGTGGCGCGGGAAATCCAAGACGTCGCGCCGGGCACCACCGTTTACATGCTCACGGGCTGGGCCCAGCATATCGCCGACGACGACCCGCGCCGGAGGTGGGTCAAAGGAGTGCTCGAAAAGCCGATGAACCTCGAGCACCTCCGCGACCTCTTGTCGGCCGAGCTGGCGCCCTTCGCGTTGAATTCACCGGCTTAGCACTACTGTCGCAGATTTCTCGCAACCAGATCGATCGTCGGAGCGGGCATACGCCAACTCAAGGACTTTCTAGAGCACCGAACGGTTTGAAAACGTCGACCGATTCGGCGGTTGCACGTCAGTCGGCAACGTCGTTTTGGGGTTGGGGGCCCCAAAACTGGGGGGGCGCTACGCGCTGCTCCTT
>DATEMX010000350.1:0-8529 GCA_035275365.1 Polyangiaceae bacterium
AAAGTTGACGACCGACGAAAACAGCAGGCCGGCCTCGACGTTGCTGAAGAGGGCGGTCGTTTGTCGAAGCTCGTCCATCGTCACCTCTCCGGTGCCGTCGGCGTCGGCGAAAGCGTCGAAGCGTGCCTCCCTTGCCGTGCCGCCGGCAAACAAGGCCTCGGGGTGAACTACCTCGCACAAAGCGTCAAAGACGTCATCGTCTTCGACCCTACCAGCCTGCTCATGCTTCACGCTCGGCGCGAACGCACGATTCGACTCACGTCACCCCAAACTCTCGCGCTCGAGTGCGGTTGTGAAGTGACCGTTTGACCAGTCCTTGAGCGGGCGTATGCCGCTCCGACGATCGATCTGGTAGCGAGAAATCTGCGACAGTAGTGCTAACCGGCGGCGCTGTTGGCTGCGCGCTACGTCGATTCACGAAGCGAAGCCACGACGGTGGGGAGTGTGTTCACCCCCCAGTGCTCGACATAGCGGCCATTCTCGAGACGCACGATGTCGATGACGTCGATCGAAATGCGCTTGTTCGTCGCCGGGATCCCCAAGAGCTCACCTCGATGCGTACCGTGGATCGTCTTGCGGGTGGTGACCTTGTCCCCTTCCGCGATCTGATCGTGGATCTCGACTTCCAGGTCCGGGAAGGCTGGGCGGAGCACGCGATTGAAAGTGTGCAGCATGCCCTCCGAACCGGTGGGCGCGCCAGGAAGTGCTGTCCTGTTGATGAACTCCGGCGCCATGAGATCGCGAAAGATGCCCTCATTGCCGCGCTCGATGACCTCCTTGTTGAACCGCAACACGGCTGCTTTGTTCGCCTCTAGTGTCTCTTCTTTCGTCCGCATGTCCAACTCCTTGTGTTGAAGCGATAACACCTTGAGCAGGCTGAAGTCAGGCTCGCGTCGCGGTCGCCAGGCGAACGATCGCTTGAATCATCCCGCTCGCGACCTCGGCCTCCTCACCGATGGCGCCCGACGCGGTGAACGTCGCGTCGGGATAGCGCGCTTCTTCGGCCCGCACGAGCTCGGGCACGTCGCTGGCGACGTGGCCTCCACCGGAGAGAAAGATCGGCAAAACGAGCAAGTTGCGCGCGCCCGCGGCGTAGAGCTCAGCCGTAGCGCCCGCGAAATTCGGCGGCGCGAAGTCGAGGAACGAAAGCCCAACGGGGAGCGGCGCGAGCGCGTCGGCGAGCGCCTGGCGCATCCGATGAAATGGTTCCATCCACCGCGCGTCGCGAGCGCCGTGCGCAATCAAGACCACTCCGTCGAAGGGCGCCCGCATCGTTTTGGAGTCTGAACGATCGCGGCCTCTCCGCCAAGCAGAGAGAGTCATTAGTGAACGGCCCTTAGTACTACTGCTGCAGACTTTGGCAGGAGCAGATCACGATCGTCCAAAATGGCTGAGACCCAACCTAAAATACGGCGGGGCTGTCGGAACCACCTAGTTTCGGACAGAACGAGCCGCCACCGCTCGCTGCTCGAGCCGAGAGCACCCCAAATCTGCCTGTGCACTGCGCTTCGCTTCGTAGGTCTCCGTGGACTCCGTCCACTCCGTCACGGTCAGTCCTTGAGTTGGCGTATGCCCGCTCCCGACGATCGATCTGGTAGCGAGAAATCCGCAACGGTAGTGTTAGGAGTGCTAGGGATTTCAAGCTACGGGAGGACGAGATCGATGGAGACGAAACCACTGATGAAGGGGGCGCTGGAGAACGTCACCAAGGCCGTCGGACACACGCCGATCGTCAAGCTGAACAGGGTTGCCCACGGCGTCGCCGCCGACATCTACGTCAAGTGTGAGTACTTGAACCCGGGGGGGAGTCACAAAGATCGCGTCGCGCTCAACATGATCCGGCGCGCCGAAGAGTCAGGCCTCCGGCCCGGCGGCACCATCGTCGAAGCCACGAGCGGCAACACCGGCGCCTCGCTCGCGCTCATCTCGGCCATCAAAGGCTACAAGTGCGTCTTCGTGATGCCCGACAAGATGTCGCAGGAGAAGATCTCGAGCCTCCGCGCTTTTGGTGCGCGCGTCGTCATCTGCCCTACCGCCGTCGAGCCCGAAGATCCGCGCAGCTACTACCAGGTCAGCCGTCGCATCGCCGACGAGACACCGAACTCGTTCTACGCCAACCAGTACCACAACCCTGCCAACCCCGAGGGCCACTACCTCGACACTGGACCCGAGATTTGGCAACAAACCGGAGGTGAGTGCGACGTGTTCGTAGCCGGCATGGGCACGGGCGGAACGATCAGCGGCGCCGGTCGATACTTGAAAGAGATGCGCCCCAGCACGCAGATCGTCGGCGTCGACCCGGTCGGCTCGCTCTACTACGACTTCGTGAAGAGCGGCCGTGTGACCAAACCGTTTACCTACAAGGTCGAAGGAATCGGCGAGGATTTTTTCCCGTCGACCATGAACCTCAAGATCATCGACGAGATCGTGCGCGTCGACGACAAAGAGTGCTTCCTGATGACGCGCGATCTCGTGCGCCTCGAGGGCCTCTACGTGGGAGGCTCCTCGGGCGCCGCAGTGGCCGGCGCCATCAAATACGCGCAAATGACCGGAAGGAAGGAGAATATCTTGGTGCTCTTGGCCGACAGCGCTCAGAAGTATCTCTCCAAGATCTTCAACGACGACTGGATGCGCGAGAACGGCTTCCTCGACGAGCAACCGGGGCTCGGCACGGTGCGCGAGCTGCTTTCGGCCAAGGCCGGCAACATCGTCACCGCGTCGCCTTCCGACAAGGTGCGCGACGTCATCGCCACGTTGAAGTCGCTCGGCATCAGCCAGTTGCCCGTGCTCGACAATGGCAAGCTGCGCGGGATCGTGGCCGAGGTCGACTTGCTTCGTCACCTCGTGAGCGGCGCCGGCACGCTCGACTCGCCCATCGCGGGGCTCATCGAGAGCGACTACGCCACGGTCTCGCCCGAGACCAAGATCGAGCTTTTGCAGCAGGTGCTGAGCGACGCCAAACTCGCCATCGTCACCGAGCGAGAAGGCGTCGTGGGGATCATCACCAAGATCGATCTCATCGACTTCTTGGCGCGGCGGCCACCCAAAGCGTGAGCCGCGAACCTCTGCCAAGGCCGGATCTTATCGTCCGCGCGGCACGCCTCGACCCTCGAAGCCGAGAAACCATTTCGAGTTCGCCAAACGCCGCCGCTCATCGGTGCTCGCCGAGCGCGCTTCCTCTACGAGGGCGCGGTGAAGCACCGTCTGCGCGTCACCCGTTTCGGCTCGCAGCTTCGCGAGTGTCATTTCGAAGGCCTCGGGCTGGAACGGGTCTGCCAATAGCGCATCACGCACGCCTCGGCGAGCGGCCTCGAGGGCGTCGCGCCGCGGGCGCAAGAGCACGCCATGACGATTCCACATCCCCCGCGCCGGCCCCGCCGCGCGATCGGCACCGAACCCGTCGAACCGGCGATCTTCGTGTCGCCTGGCGACGCGAGCGGCCACGAATCCGATGAGGAATACGTTGATAACGACGCTCACCACGAGCGCGAAGGGCAGCATCTTGGCGCGGTTCATGGCGCGATCTCCTCGGAGAGATCGAGAGCGAGCGCGATCTCGGAGAAGTCGTCCCAACTCGCCTCCGTGTCGTCGGCCTCCGGAACGGCGAAACCAGCGAACACGCCCATCGCCGCCGCCAGCGCGAATCCGAAGAGAGCCGTTCGGAAGCGCGCAAAGGGCTCGAACCCCGAATTTTCCGCGACAGGGTGACGCAGCGGAATCTCGGCGATCGATCGGAGGAGCGCCGGCGACGGATCCAGCGCCGGCGCGTCGTCGAGCAACCGGTCGACGGCGCGTTGCTCGTCGACCCATGTTGCGCTGGCCGGTCGCGCGACGGCAAACGCCTCGGCCGCCTCGCGAAGGCTCGCGGGCCACCGCGTGAAGTCCGCCCCGTAGGCTTGGAGCAGCTCTCGAAAGCGTGGCTCCGTCATTTCTCGATTCACGACGCTACTCCTTCCCGGTCCAGAAACGCCAAACGTTCTCGCAGCGCTCTTCTGGCACGCGAGAGCAGCGATTCTAACGCCTCGACGCTCACCTCGAGCACCTCGCAAGCTTCCGCGCTGCTGAGCCCTTGGTAGTGCACGAGGGTGATGGCCGCACGCTGGCGCTCGGGCAGCTCCGCCAGCGCTTGCTCGACCGCGCCGGCCACGCGCTTTCGTTCGAGCAGACCGCCGGGCTCCTGCGAGGCGCGTTCCTCGTCGGCGGCGTCGGTCGGCTGCTCGCCTTTGCGCCGCAATCGATCGATGCAGAGATTGTGCGCGATGCGGTGCAACCACGTGCTCACTTTGGCCTTGCCTTGGTAACGCGAGGCGTCTTTCCACAAGCGGAGAAACGTTTCTTGCGCGACGTCTTCTGCCTCGGTGCGACTTCGCAACAGCCGGTAGGCGAAATTCACGATTTTGGTCAGGTGCAAGTCGGTGAGCTTGCGAAAAGCAACGGCGTCCCCCTCGCCGGTCCGCCTCATCCACTCGAGTTCGTCGTTTGCGTGGGTCAAGGCGTATCCGAGCGGCGATCCGCGGCACCAGACGTACCGCGGAATCGCCAGAGGATCGAGCGTTGGTCAGTCGTTACTTCTTGTCTTTGCGCTTGCAGTCGCCGTGATGCGCCTTCGCCTCGTCTTGGGTGATGACGCCGTCACCGTTGGCGTCGACGCGCGCGAATCGCGTCTCGGCCGCGGCGAGGGCCTCGTCGCTGGAGATGGCGCCGTCGCCATTGGTGTCGACGCGCGAGAGACCCCTACCGCCGTGACGGCCGCCCCCGTGCATCTTGGCGAGCTCGTCTTTGCTGAGGTTGCCGTCACCGTTGGCGTCGATGCGCGTGAACATCTTCTCGGGCATCTTGGGAACCTCCGCGCGGCTCAATTGGCCGTCGCCGTTCTTGTCCTTCTCGGCAAAGTGCTTGGCGGCGCGCTCGGCGCGTCCAGCTTGGAGCTCATCGATCGTCAAACGGCCGTCGTGGTTCGTATCGACCTTGGCGAAATGCTCCTTTTCGGAGGTTCGCATTTCCTCTTTGGTGACGACACCGTTGCCATCCCGATCGAACCGCGCGAGCCCTCGGCTCGCGCCGTGCGCAAAGGCAAGGCTCGAAGTAGCGAGAACAGCAGCAATCGAAGCAATGATCGTCTTGTTCATGATGTTCACTCCTGTGTGGCTCGCCGCCGGGCGGAGCCTACGAACCGCGCTCGGGTTCATGGAGATTCGACGAGGAGGCCGTGCGATTCCGTCGGTGCTTGGCAAACATTTTTCCAAGCACCTAGATTCGTTGAATATTTCACCGTGTTTGCACGCTGCCCAGGGCGCCGAGCGCGGCGAAACTTCGCGATGGCGGCGCGAGGAGACAATTGGTTAACCTGGGCTTCCGAAGGAGGTCTCCCCCATGAAACGACTGGTGACCATGGTTTTGGGCATGGCCGTCGCGGTTCCCGTGACGATCGCAGCGTGCGGTGGCAGCGACAGCAACTCGACGCCGCCAAACGGGACGACAGGAACGGCGGGGAGCTCGGCAACGGGGTCGGGTGGGTCATCCACCGGTTCGGGAAGCGCTGGGAGCACCACGAGTGGTACAGGCGGAAGCGCCGGTTCAGGAGCGGGCGGGAGCGGAGGCTCGGACTTCAACTTCGACGCTGGATCCCTCCGCGACGTCAACTTCAACTTCGACGCGATCTTCGGTTCCTACACATGCGCAGACTTGGCCACCTGCTGCGCCAAGCTCGCCGGCCAAGCGCAGACCCAATGCTCGACGATCGTCGGCCTCATGTCCCAGCCAGTCTGTTCGGGCGCGCTGACGGCGTACAAGGCCGGTGGGCAGTGCAATTGACAGAACCACGCCAACGACGCGGCGGGCGCTCGGTCGCACGAACGTTCGTCGGAGCCCACACGGCGATCGTGCTCACGATCGCTGCGTGTGGCGGCGCGGCCCCCGAAAGCGCGCGCTATCCGCCGCGCCCCGCGGGGTGTGACGTCAAACTGTTTCGCGGCAAGGTCAGCGGCTTGTCCTACGACGACATCGGGCATGCCGATGCCATCTGCAGCAGTGACGTGGGCGTCGAGGAGTGCACGAAAGAGCTCTTCAACCAGGCTTGCAAGCTCGGTGGCGACATCGTCTACGACGTGCCGAGCGAGCCCGACAAGCCTTCGCCCGACAAGATTCGCGTCATCGGGCGCGTCGCTCACACGCGCCCGCCGCGCACGAAATAGCGCGATCTATTCCAAGCACTTTTCGAAATCGTCGACCCGCGGGGCGAGCATCGCGCACGACGCCGCGTACGAGCTGACCTCTTTGGGGCAGCTCGCGAAAGAGAGATCGCCGACCGCTTTTTGGCGCGCGACACCTTTCTGCTTGGCGATCTCGGTATCGCTGGCCTTGGGGTTCTGTTCGCGCACCAGTAGCTCGACGTATTTGTCGAGCAGCGCGTCGCACTCGGGCCCGGTCGCGTGATGCGTGCAGCCCCACGCGAGTGAAATGCAAGCCAGCACGGGGCCCCACGGCCGGCGCGCGAAGGTCATTGCAGGCAGTGCTCGGTGATCTCGGTGGCTGTCTCGGCCCCACGAACGCACGCGAGCGCACGATCGGTGATGTGCTTGCCCACGCAGCCTTGGAGCGCTTCGGACTTGCCGCTGTCGCCAGTGAAGCCGAGGCTCTCGCGCCGCCTCTTTTCTATCTCGGCGGCGTCGGTCACCTTCTGAGCTTTGAGCTCGAGGTCGACGATACGTTCGAGGATGGTCTCACACTCCGCTTCGCTGGCCGGATGGCCGCATCCGCTCGACGAAAGGGCAACGGCGAGGGCAACGAGAGCTTGGAGACCGAGCAGGCGCGGGGACATGGGGGACCGGGAAGATGACCAACCAAGGGCGGGCATGCAACTCGAACGCCGGGCTCGAAGGGAGAAGAGAAAGAAGAGGAAACAGGGGAGCGAGGCCACGCCGCACCAAAGAGCCATATTCTGGACGTTTGTATAGCCTTTGCTAGCCTTCGTTTGAAGTGGCTCGGGTTCGCGAAGCTGCCCCCTCGGCGAAGAGCGCCGAACAGCATCTCCAGAAGGCCATCGCGGCTCGCACGGCGAGAACACGCGCCAAGTATGCGAAACTTGGCCTCTCGGCTCGAGCGCCCCTCGACCGGACCACGCAATCGATGCTCCTGCGGCAGCTCTACCTCGCGCACTTCGAAGGGCGCGACTTTGCCCGCGCACGCGAAGTTGCAAGCCAGCTCATCAAGCTTCGAGTACTCACCGACGTAGCTCATCAAGACGCGGCGCGCGCGTGCCAAGCCGAGGGCGATTTCGACGAAGCCTTGGGGCATCTTCGCCTCGCGGCGCGCACGAGCCCGGCGAGCAGGCGAGCGTTTCACCTGTGGACGCTGGGCGGCCTCCTTTACCTCCGCCAACGCTACGCGGAGGCAGCCTCGGTGTTGGCGCGGGCCACTCGCTGGGGCACGACGGACAAGCCTCTCTACCTCGGGCACCTCGCGCTGGCCGAGTGTGCGCGAGGCGCCCAACCTGGGCACCTCGATCGGATCATCGATCAACTCGAGTCGGCGCCGTGCGGCCAAGGCTACGGGCGGTTCGTGCTGGGTCGCCTGTGTGAGTATGCGGCGCGCCGCGCCGATGCTCTACGCTACCTCGAGGCGTTCGTGAAGCGCACCACCGGAGGACGCGTGGCGCTCGGCATCGCGCTCGAAGGCGAGGTCAACGAAGCACTGCGCTCACTGGCCACGTTGCGAGGAAACTGACCATGCAAGACCTCTTCTCTCCCACGACATCTCCGGCGCGCCGGACGAACCCCGCGCCAAATCGCGTCGGACTTCTGGTGCGCGGGGGTCGAACCGTCATCGGCAGTCGATTGGCGCTCCCCACAACTCATAGCCGTGATCGGTCAAGGCCAAATATGCTGCCAGCCCTTGCCCGTTCCGCAGCGCAACGGCGCCTTGTCCCGCGTTGCCGCCCTCGTGCGAGAGCGCAAACGGGGCGCCGACGGGCTTGAACGCGTCGTCGACGGTCTGGGCGCGAACGACATGCTCGCCGCCACTGCCCTCCGTCCACACCAAGAGCCAGCGGCCGTCGCTGATCCCCGCCAAGGCGGGGGCGATCGCGGCTCCGCCGGGCCCGCCCGGGGGTAACACGAACCCCGACGTGTCTTTGGGAAACGACCCGAGCGGCGCGGTCCCTATCCTCACGGCCCACGGATCTTGCGGCGAAGCGCGATCGGCGAAGGCGACCGCGATGGTCGATCCGCTCAGCGCGATGGCGGGTGCTCCCACCGGCGAACCCGCTGGGGCGCCGGCGCCCGCAATTTTGACGAGGCCACCGCGCGGCGTGCGATCGCGGCCCACCATGCCGGCGAAGATCTCACCTTTGCGACGGAAGACAACGGCGATGCCCGCTTCGTTGGCGTCGACCGCGCGAATCGTATCGGGTACGCCGTCACCCTCGAGCGGCCAGATCGCGGCCGGCGGATCGCCGGGGCGCGCGGCCGTGGCGATCGTGTTGTCGGCCCAACCCACGGTGATGGGCGGATCGGCGGACAACATGCGCCA
>DATEMX010000351.1:0-13888 GCA_035275365.1 Polyangiaceae bacterium
AGGGCAAGGATCTTTGGAATACGCGCTTCTCAATCTCACAAAGATCAACCAGTTGTCGATATCCACTTGATTGCACGCTTCGTGCACAGATGGCCCGCACAACCGAGGGGGGAGGAGAACTCATTCAATGGACGATCAACCACGCAACGCACATGCTCAACTTCGTGCCCTCTATCGCTCGCTCCTCGAGCGTCAGTCGCACTTCGACGAATTCAAGCAGCTGCTTGCGCTCTATCCCGCCGCGTCGCCGGCCGTTACCCAGGAATCGGAAGACGCCGCAGAAATTCGTTCTCGTCTCAACACGAGGATCACCTCGTGGCTCGGTGGTCATTTCGATGGGCTAAGCGTCGTGCAGCTCCTACAGTGGCGGGCAATCGTGGTCGAAGAGCGCTTCAACGTCGTCGTTTCTCCTTGGAAGGAGTCGAACGCGTACTAACACTGGTGCCGCGCGGCGAAAATTTGGCCCTCGGATTCGAGAGCGTGAAGAAGCTGGTAGATCGGCGCCGGAGGTGCGGTGGGGGTTGGGCCTCCGGAACGGAGGTCGGGCCCTTCCGGGTGAAGCCTCGGCGGGCGGGGCGAAGCCCCGAAGACAAAGGGATAGTGCTGGGCGGCGAAGGCGCCTTCACACGAAGCGCGGGCTTGGCCAAAGTCTGGCCAGACTCCAAAATCAACGAACGTCAGCTCGAGTGCGGGCGTTGGGGGGGCTAATCTTTTTTCGGCGTTGCAGAGTGCGGAGCATCAGGATGTTGTTCAGGCGAGAGCTAGACGAGCTGTATGCCGGTTTCTGCGAGACGCTGCCTTCCCACCTTCAAACGAGTGCCGCCGAGCTGGCTTATCGTCTCCGCATGGCCGTGAGTCCAGGCGTTCCCTGGAGCGAGGTCTTCGGACACGAAGTGACCTTCGCGGCGCCGGCCTTGTTCGCAGAGGCCATGCCGCACATCTCGCCGGTGAAAGTCAGCGATGCCGTGCTCGCGCACCTACTTCTGGTGATCACCGGCTTCGCGACCGATCGGATCGAAGATGCCCAGGTGAGCATCACGCCCGATCTACTCGAGCTATTGGCTCGCATTCGCGACGGGTCGACCTCTGCGTTGGGGCGAGTCCTCGTCGAAGGCGTCGAAGCGGCGGCCGCCTCGCTCGGGCGTTGCCACGCAGCAACGCTCGAAGCCATTTCTCTCGAGCGACGCATCCTGTCGACCCGAACGGCGATCCAATTTTCCACCTACGAGGCGCTCGCGCTCGGCAAAGCAGCGCTGGGCACGCCGGCATCGCTGGCGCTCGCCGAGACAGCGGGCTTTACGATCGTCGAACGCAACGCTATCGCCAGGACCTTGGCAGCGGTGGCGCTCGGGATGCAATACCACGACGATGTCGTCGATTGGGAAGACGACCTCTTGCGCGACAGTTCCTGGGCGGTTCTGCTCGCCGTTCGTGGCAGGATTGGCCAGCCCGATCCCGAACAGCTCCGCGCGACGGTGCTAAGCTCCGGCGTCTTGGCCACCATGTTGACGCGATCTTCACGACATTTTCGCGTTGCACGGCGCCGCGCAGAGGCTCTGGGAGCTCGTACGCTCGCGGCGTGGGCGGAGCGAAAAGAAGAAAATTCGCTGCTCCTCGCCCGTCACGAAATGGGCAGTTCCGGATACGCCGTGCGCATGCACGCGCTCTCGCCTTGGGTTGCGCAAGTCTTGTCGTGACCCAACCCGGTTGGGAGTTCGACTACGCGCCCGTTTCGACCGCGTGGCAAGGCGACGATGACGGGTCAGGCAGGAGCGTCGTGGTCGCATTGTCGGCCCAGCACGACGATGCGACGCTGACGCGAACGTTGCGATCGGTCGTTGCCGACGTCGAGGTCGTCCAACTTTTGTCGCGCGCGCCGCTCTTTTGGTGGCGGGTTCGGTCGAGCCGCGGAATCAAGCGTGCCGGCGTGCTCGACGTCCTAGCGGTGGCCGGGCTCGCTCCTCGCTACGTCGCCTCCTCGTTGAGTCCCTCGCTGGCCGTTGCCGCCCGCCCGCCGGCGTCGTCCCATCACGTGGCTCGCCCTCGCGATTGGCCCATTCGGCGTGGACCGTCACTGCCTGATCCCGAGACGCCCGGACGCTGGTTTTTGCGCGCCGAGTCCGGCATCGCCGTCGATCGCGCTCATTTCGGAAGCGGGCAGGGAACGCGCCTCGCCGTCATCGACGACGAAGCCGACGGTACCGCGGAGCTCGACCTCGACGCCGAGGTGCTCGTTCATCTCGAACAGGCGCCGCGCGCCACGCTGCACGGAGCAACGATGGTCGCCCTCGCCGTCGGTACCCGGCAAGACGAACGACCTGGACGCCGTTGGCAGTCGTTCCGTGGCGTCGCGCCCCACGCGTCGCCACGTCTCTACTGCATTCCGAAGCCGAGCGAGGACCTCTCCGCGGTGCCAACGGCCATCGTGCGAGCGGTGAGCGACGGAGCCGACGTCGTCGTCTGCGCCAGCTATCTCGACGGAACGACCAGCCCGATGCTCGACGACGCGCTCGACTTCGCCGTGCGCTACGGCCGCGGAGGCAAGGGGACGGCCGTGATATTCCCCGTCGGCCGCGAGACGTCGAGTCCGCGCGATTCGGTCCACGCGAGCTTATCGCTCGCGCTCGGCGATCCGGCGAGCGATCCGCGTGCGTTCGCGATCGGACCGAGCGGCCGCGAGGGTGGCTGGTTCTTTTGGAGGGACCGAAAAGGCCGGCTGCGCCCATTTGCCAACCGCGGTCCGTTCCTTCGGTGGCTCGCGCCGGGCGACGATCTGGTGTTTCCCTTTGCACGGACGGAGATGCTCGGGCATGCCGAGTCGAGCGGAGCGTCGGCCATAGCGGCGGGAGTCGCCCTCTTGGTGCTGGCCGCCAATCGATCGCTCCGACTCGGCGAGCTCGACGCCATCTTGACGAGCACGACGACGCCCGTGCGTCCCGACGCCGTGCCCGTCGGAGTGCTCGCCGACCGTCACGACACCCATCCGCTCGGTATCGACCGGGACGGGCACAACGCCAAGCACGGCTACGGGAGGCTCGACGCTGGGAGGGCGTGCATGATGGCCGCCGATCCCCTTGCGGCCGCGCTCGTCGCCATCGGTGAAGACACGGCGGCGAGGCGCTACTCGATGCTCCGTCGGGACGCTCCGCTCATCCGGAAAGCCTACTCGCGCGCCCTTGGCCGCTTTTTGGCGCGTGCATTCGTGGCTAACCCCCGGCTCCGGCACGCGTCGAAGGCGTTGGCGCGCCACCTGCGCGGCACCGCGAATCACGAAGAGAGGCGCCGGGCTCACGTTCCCGGGAGCCTCCTCCGGCAGCTCATCCTCGTGATCGAGCTCGCTCTCTCTGGACGGCCGGTTGCGCCGCGGCCGGTGGCGACCGAGTTGCGCGCTTTGCTCGATAGAATGAGCGTCGCTCTCGGCTCGTCGGAACCCGCAGAACGTACCTGCTATGGAGCCCTCGCCGGCGTCTGGCGCTGAAAATCGAACGGTAACACCGCTCGAATAGCGTGAATTCCTTGGAACTATGAACCCTTAGGTCCTATCCTAAGCACTGCTGCCTTCGTTCGACGAAAGACCGTTCGAAGGCAGCAAAACGATGCCATGGAATCTCGCGCGCAGCCTTGGCGGTCGCTTGCCTATCTGACGGCGCTCGTCGCGTTCGTCATGGGATGCGTGGTAGTTCGCAATGCCGTGGGCGCCTTCGGTCTGCCCATCGCTGGAATCCTGATCACGCCCGACGCCGTCGTTTCGGACACCGGGCTGCCTTGGTGGAACGGCGTACAGAAGGGGCTCCACTTTCCCGACCGCGTTACCCGGATCGATGGAGAAGAGATCGCCAACCCCGCGGCCTCCGCGAGCCGCTCGGCCGTATTCGATCGGGCGGTTGCGCGTGCCGCCGCCCAGGGTCGCGAGGCCGTCCAGGTCGATCTGGAGACCGCCGACGGACCTCGCAAGATAGAGCTCGGAATCGAGCGTCTGGGGTCCGTCGCGTGGTGGACATACGGGGGCATGCTCTTCTTCGCGGGAGCCCTCTACGGTGCGGCGGGGCTCATCGCGATGGCGGTCGGGCGCGGTGCGCTCGCTCGCACCTTCGCGAAGCTCGCCCTGCTCGTTTGCGTCTTCTTGTTCACCCTATTCGATTTTCACACGACGCGGAGTCTGACGTTCCTGTTTCGCATCTCCATGGCGATGGTGCCGATGGCGCTCGTCGGTCTGGCGTTTCGCCTCCCAGACGATCTTCAAATCGTCCGGCGGTTGCCGTGGCTCTTGCACGCGCTCGATCTAACGGGCCTGGCGCTCGGCGTGACCACCATCGCCGTGACGTCGCCCCGCATCGCTGTTCCCCTCGCGGCGGCAACGAGCGCGCTCCTGCCGTTGTCAGTCTTCCTGCTGACGGGCACCGTGACGCTCAGGTACGCGATGGCGCGCCACCGACGGCGTGACCTCCTAAGGCCGATGCTCTTCACGCTGGCCTTACCGCAAGTCATCATCGCGTCGACGTTCTTCACTCATGGTCCTGTTCGCACCCTCGCCAGCATCATCGCTTTTCCGGCGCTGGCCTTGACGCCGCTCGCCACCATGGTGGCGTTCGTGAGGCACGACGTCTGGAAGTCGCGCATCTTGCTTTCGCGCTACCTGACGAGAGCCGTCATCGCCGCCATCGTGTGTCTCTTGGCGATGGGTATCGGCACCGCCATCGCTGGAGGGTTGGGGGTGCCCTTCGCCAACGCCATCGTCGCGGCCTCCGCGGGGGCGATCGCCGCGGCGTTGCTGGTCCTCGTGGCCCTTCGGGCCGGCGACAAGGCGTTCTTTCCTTCACTCGCCGACTACAAGCCGACGGTCGAGCAGTTGAGCGAGGAGCTCACGTCCATCGCGTCGCCGAACGAGGTCGTCCTCGCCGTCGAGCGAACGGTGCGTCGATGGTTGCCCTGCGACACCATCGAGTTCGTGCTCGGCGAAGAGTTCTCGAACCTCGATCCTTCGCAGGTGATGGGCTCGGACGAGAGCGGCGCACACAAGATTTCGGTCCTCACACCTTCGACCTTCGATTCCGACGAGCTCTCACTGCCGGTCCTCTTTCACGGAACGAAGCTAGGCACGCTCCGGGCGAGTCAGAAGCGGAGCGGAGCGCTCTTCACGAGCGAAGACCTCGACCTCTTGAAGACGATCGCCAACCAGGGTGCGCTGGCGCTCGCGCATGCGGTGGCCTACGCCGAGCTCGAGAAGCGGCGCAAACAACAAGCGGCGGCCTGGCGCGACGAGCGGGAGGCGTTGGTGGAGACGCTCTCGGCCGAGATCGCCCACGAGGTTCGCTATCCGATCAACTTCTTCCGATCCATCTTCCAGCGCGCCTCCACTTCGCGCATCCTCGATGAGGAAGACGTCGAGATCGGTTGCGAGGAGGTCGATCGCCTCGAGCGCCTGGTCACGGGCCTCAGGCGAATGGCAACGCAACACCTCGACAAGCATGCCACCGACGTACATGAGCTCTGCGCGCGCACGGAGGTCCTCTTGCGTGACCGCATGGGAGGTCATCCTCTGACGCTCGACTTGGGCGAAGGCGGCGCGATTCGGTGCGACGTCGACAAGGTGACGCAGGTGCTCGTGAACCTGCTCGCCAACGCCCTCGACGCAATCGAAGGGCGCGGTCACGTGGGCATCAGCTTTCGAAGCGTCGCGCACGGAGCCGAGCTGTCGGTTTGGGATACGGGTCCCGGTTTCGTGGGCGATCCGTCGCGCCTCTTCGCGCCGTGGTACACCACCAAACCCCGCGGGACGGGGCTCGGGCTTGCCATCACCTATCGGCTGGTGCGCGCGCACGGATGGAACGTGGAAGCGACTCGGCGGGACGCGAAGACGATCTTCGTCGTTGCCATCCCCTCTGCGGACGTAGCAAGCGGCACCGACGATCTCTCCCCGAACAAGGAGAGCGGCGAGATAGCGACGATGCCTAGTAGTGAAAAAGGTGAAGTAGCATGAAGATTTTGGTCGTCGACGACCAACGCAGCGCGCGCCGCGTACTCAAACAGATGCTCGGCGAATTGTCGGGTA
Source organism: Polyangiaceae bacterium (assembly GCA_035275365.1). Taxonomy (GTDB): domain Bacteria; phylum Myxococcota_A; class Polyangia; order Polyangiales; family Polyangiaceae; genus DASWDH01. Next base: position 6,053 of record DATEMX010000351.1, read on the forward strand.
TTTCGATCCTCGAAGCAGGCAGCTCGTCGGAGGCGATGGCCATCGTCGAGAGCTCCGCCCCCGACCTCATGCTGCTCGACATTCGCCTGTCCGAAGATCCGCGCGATCGCGGCGGGCTCGACGTCCTGCGTGCCGTTCGCGCGACGGGCCGCAGCACGCCCGCGGTGATCGTGACCTCGTCGAGTGAGATCGCCGAGATTCGTCAAGCGATGCGGCAGGGCGCGCAAGACTACGTCTTGAAGGACGAGCTCTCGTCGGAGATGCTGCTGCCCATCGTCGAGGGGCTCCGCGAGAGGATGAATCTGCGCGGCGAGGTCGTGCGCCTGCGCGAACGAGTCGAGCGCACGTGGGGATCGGCTGCGCTCGTCGGTTCGTCGGCGGCGATGGATCGCGTTCGGCGCTTGGTGGCCCGAGTCGCCGACGCCAACTGCACCGTGCTCATTCGTGGCGAGACCGGGAGCGGCAAGGAAATGGTAGCGCGAGCGCTCCACGAGATGAGCACGCGGCGCGATCAGCCGTTCCTCGCCGTCAACTGCTCGGCGTTGCCGGGTGCGCTCATCGAATCGCTGATCTTCGGCCACGAGCGAGGCGCCTTCACGGGCGCCGATCGACGCGTGCGCGGGCAGCTGGAGCTCGCCCGCGCGGGCACGCTCCTCCTCGACGAAATCGCCGAGATGCCTGCGGAGCTGCAAGCCAAGCTGCTGCGCGTCTTGGAAGATCGGCGCTTTCGCCCGCTCGGCGCCGAGGCCGAGCTCCCCGTGCGAGCGCGCATCCTCGCGGCGACGCACGTCGATCTCGAACGTCGCATCGGCGAAGGCCGATTCCGTGAAGACCTCTACTATCGCCTCAACGTCGTCACCATCGACGTTCCGTCGCTCGCCGAGCGCGGCAACGATCTTGCCGAGCTATTGCTTTCATTTTGCCGCGATCTGAACCGTCAGGTGCGCTTCAGCGACGAGGCCGTTGCGTGGCTCATGCGGCGTCGTTGGGCGGGCAACGTCCGCGAGTTGCGCAACGTCGTCGAGCGCATCGCGCTGCTCTCGGAGTCCGATTTGGTCGACGTGCCGGTGCTCGAGGAGCTGGTGCGCGATCGCGCCCCCGGTGATTCGATGGGCGAGATCGATCGCATCGCCAAGACGCTCCTTGCGCTGCCGTCACACCTCGGATCGAAGCTCGACGTCATCGAGCGCGCCATCTTGCATCACGCCATCGAAGTCTCGGGCGGCAACAAGAGTGCGGCGGCGCGCCTCATCGGGCTCGATCGAAAAGCGCTGGAGCGCAAATGGGAGCGGCTCTCCGACGAACCGCCGCCCCCCGACGGCGACGACCGCGACTAGCACTACTGGGTCAGATCCTCTCTACCAGATGGTAGGTCGTCGGGGCAAAGCGCGAGCGTGACCCTGATCATGCGTAGCGATGACCTGCTCATGCGTGCACGTGTGGCAGGCGAACCAAATTTTCGCTGAAAATCCAGCTCATTTCTCGAAACCGGCAACGCCGTCGTGGCGATTGAATCAAAGGCAGCCGCCCTCTCTCGGGCGCTCTCTTCTGGCGAGAACCCAATGGGCATCCAAGAAGCATGCGTGATCGAAGAGCCTCCTCGCGGCACGCCCTATCGCATCGTGCGCCGGCTGGGCCAAGGTGGAATGGGTGAGATCTACGAAGCCGACGCGCTCCACGAGGCGGGGCGTGTGGTGGTGAAGGTCTTGCGTCGCGATCAATCCGAGATGGCCGATCGCATGCGGGTGGAGGCCGAAGCGCTCGCCGCGCTGGCTCACCCGAACATCGTCGGGTATCGAGGGAGGGGCAGGGCGAGCGACGGCAGGCCTTACTTGGTTCTCGAGCACGTCGAGGGCTGCACGTTGCGCGACGAGCTACGTATGCGCGGAGCCATGCCGATGGGCACGGCGCTCGCACTCGCGCGGCAGCTGCTTTCGGCGCTCGGGGCCGTGCACGGGGCCGGCCTCGTGCATCGCGATGTCAAGCCCGAGAACATCATGATCGCGCCGCTGCCCGATGGGCGCCTGCGGCTCAAGCTCCTCGATTTCGGGATCGTCAAGGTGGTCGAACGAGCCGGGCCCGTGCGGCCGCTCGCGCTCCCGACGACCGAGGGCTTTTGCGTGGGCACACCGCGCTACGCGGCACCCGAGCAGGGCAGTGGGGATGACATCGACCGGCGCGCCGACATCTACGGTGCCGGCATCGTTCTTTACACGATGCTCGCTGGCCGTGGTCCCTTCGACGAAATTCGAGGGGCCGGCAACCTGGTGCGTGCACACGCGGCGCTGGCGCCACCTCCGCCGTCCCGATTTTCGCCGATCCCCATTTCTGCCGACGTAGAGGCGGCCGTTCTTCGCGCCATCGCGAAGGATCCGCGTGCTCGCTTTGCCGACGCCGCGTCGTTCTGCCGAGCGCTCTTCGCGGCGGTCGGCCATTCTTGGCCGCAGGCCGCCCACCTCCCGACACGCGGCTCGGCTCATGTCGACGTCCGCGAGACGGCGGAACCGTCGCGCACCACCCTCGTTGCGCGCCGTTTCGACGAGGTCTCTACCGTCATTCAACTCGCCGAATGGCCGGGCGACGAACCTTCGCAGGGCTTGGCCGGGCGCTCGGGCGCCCTTCTTGCTCGCCGCTCCGTTCGGACCCGCGTTTCGGGTGCTGAAGTCCTCGTCAGCGCAGCCGCATTCGGGGCCATGGCGGCCACCGTGGCGATGTGGTTCGTCAGGTAGCAGTCGGTGTATGGTACGGCCGCAATGACAGAAGGGGCGCCGAAGGGGGACGGGGAGCTGGCTCCCGGCGACGAGTGCGACGAGTATCGAATCGTCTCGCTCATCGCTGCCGGAGGGATGGGCGACGTCTACGAAGCGATCCACCGGCAAACCGGCAAGACCCTGGCCCTGAAGTGCCTCAAGGTGCGCCACCGCAACAAAGAGGACGCCCGCGCCCGCATGAAGATGGAAGCCGTCGTCCTCTCGGAGCTGCAGCACGCGAACCTCGTTCAGGTCTACGACGCCGGCGTGAACGATCTCGGCATGGTGTGGATCGCCATGGAGCGCCTCCACGGGCAAACCCTTCGCGACATCCTTCACCGGGCCGGCGAGCTCACCATTCCCGACGCGCTCTACTACGCATCCGAGATCGCCGACGGGGTCGACGCCGTTCACGAGGTGAACGTCATCCATCGCGATCTCAAACCGGAAAACGTCTTCGTGACGTCTCGCAACGTCGTGAAGGTGCTCGACCTGGGGACCGGCAAATTCACTGGATACGGCCTCGACAGCACCGATCGCATGCGGGTCATCGGCACGACGGCCTATATGTCGCCCGAGCAGATCAAGGGCTTGCGCGTCGATGCACGTGCGGACATCTACGCGCTCGGCCTGATGGTCTACGAGATGATCGCGGGGCATCATCCATTGTCGCGGGGCGGCATCGCGGGGCTTCCGCGCGCTCTCGAGCAGGTGGCGCTGATGCAGCTCCAGATGTCGCCCAAGGCGCTCGGCCATCGGTGCCCGCCTTATGTCTCAGCCCTGGTCGACAAGGCCATCGCCAAGGAGCGTGACGACCGATTTCCGAACATGGCGACGTTTTCGCGCGAGCTTCGCGGCGCGCGCAAGCGCTACGTTGCCGAGCATCGGCTCGACGCGAGCTCGGTCGAAATCCTTGCCGCCAACGAGGGCCTCCGCGAGAAGTTCGGGGCGCCGCCGCGTCAGAGCTCCAATCCGTCTCCGCTGCCAGCCCCGACGGCGGAGGCGACCGACACCGTGCCCGAGCGACCGGCGGCTCGCGCCTCGGCGCTCCACACGGAGATCCAACCGCCGCCGAATCACACTATCGACGGCGCCACCCCGGTCCCCGCGCGAATCCCCACCGCGCCCCTTTCGAGCTCGTCGATTCCTGCTCCTCCCTCCGAGTTCGCGCCGACGCAAGACGGACTCGCTTTCGCGGCGAAAGACGACTTCCGCAACAAGACGACGCACACCAACCCGCTCGGTTTCGGGCGCGGGGCCGATCTCACGCCGGAGCCGTATGCCGTCCCCGAGCAACGGCGCCGCACATTGTCCGGTCTCTTTACGCATCCCATCGTGCGGCGAGCTCTGCTCACCTTGGGGCTCGGCGCGCTCATCGGGATTCCACCCGCCGTCATCGCGGTCGTGTGGTCGATGCATCGCCCTGCCGCAACCGCCGCGCCTGAGAAAGCAACTCTCAAGACTGCGCAACAAGCCGCCCCGCTTGCCGAGAGAGTGACCGTTCCTCCTCTTCTGCCCGCTCGAGGAGTGCCGCCGTCGATGGCGTCGTCGGGGCCTCTGTCTTCGGAGATCGCGCCGTCGGACGCGAACGAAGTCCCCCCCGAGCGGGTGCGAGCGCCGCCTCCCATCCCGCCCAAAGCGAATCCGCGACCGGTTGGGTCGCCTTCCGCCGTGGGGCCGCCCAACTTCCGGGCTGCGCAGAGGCCTTCCAAGTTTTTCCTTCCCGCGTCGGGGCTCTGAGAAAAGAATGTGCCTTCGATTTCAAGCAACCGACCGGCATCGCCGCCCGAGAGAAAGGGTACGGTGGTCATGGGCATCTTCGTCCTCGCAAGGTCAGGTCAGCCGCTGGGGTTCGGAACGTTGAGCTCTCGTGGCTCGGCCGACAAACCCGTCGATCGGCCCAAAATGGCCGAGGCGCTGGCCTCACTCAAAGAGGGTCTGAGCGATAGCGACGATCCTCTCTACGACGGGTGGAAGCACAAGAAAGGGGCCGGTCATGCGGCCGACAATGCGGGGGCCGCCGCTCTCGACACCACGCTCGATACGCCCGATCCCGCCGCGCTCCTTTCCGGAGCGCCCACGGCCGACGAGGGCCCGCGTCCCAGCGTCGACTCCGTCGACACCGTACCGGTGCACGTCATTCGCTACCCCGTTTTTCCCAGATGGGCGGCCGTCGTCGCGGTCGCGCTGCTCCTCTTTGCCATGAGCGCCGCCATTCTCGTCATCGGCACACGCTCGCCCACGGCACGCGGCATCGACGGCCCCACGCCGACGGTGAGCGCTTCAGCCGCCCTTGCCAAGCCGGTCCCGAGCGTCGTGGTGCCGACGGCGGCGAGCGCGCGCGTAGCCGTCGTCGATGCCGCGCCCGCGTTCTCGGCGCCGCCACGCGCGCTCGTCGGCAAGCCCGCACGCCCCACGACGCGGACCAAGGACGACAGGGTGAGGGCGCCCGATCCTTCTTTTTTTCGCGATCCAGGCTTTTAACTGCGAGGCCCAACGTGCGATACGAACACCCCAAGATGGGCTTCCGCCGCAGCGTTCTCCGCGGACTCCTCGCCTTTGTTTGTTGGGCGGGCCCCGCTTTCGCCGAGCCTACGACCGAGGCCGTTCGCATGGCCCGCAAGCGTTTCCAAGAAGGGGTCGCAGCCGCCGACCTTGGCAACTACGAAGGAGCACGGGTGGCCTTTCAGCAGGCCTACGCGCTGAAACCGCACGCGTCGGTGCTGCGAAACCTCGGTCAAGCCGAGCTCAAGACGTCGCACTTCGTCGAGGCCGCGCGGCACCTCTCGCTATTTCTGCGCGACACCACGTTCGGATCGGTGGCTGACCGCGAGGCCGCAAAGAAGTCGCTCGCTCAGGCCGAGAGCAAGGTGGGCAAGGTCACGGTCGACGTCGACGTCGACGGTGCCGACGTCACGGTCGACGGCGAGCTCGTCGGCCGCTCGCCGCTTGCCGATCCCGTCTACATCGAAGCGGGGCGGCGGCTCTTGCGCGTGTCCAAAGACGGTCACACTCCCTATGAACAGCCGCAAATGCTCGAGCCCGGTCGCCCGGCGCAAGTCAAAGTGCTCCTCCGCAGCAGGGTCGAAGTGCTCCCTTCAGCAACGGAGGCCGCATCCATCTCGAGGACAACCGGCTCTTCGACGACGCTCCCCCGAATCGACGATTTTGTCGAGCTCTCGCCGCACGAAGGGCTGGGCCCGCCGCCTCAGGGGCTCAAGTCGACGCCCGATGCAAAACCGTCGACGCGCGCCGTCGTGCGGGTCGTCGCCGGGGCGCTCACGATCGTTTCGGTGGGCGTCGCCGTTGGCTTTGGTCTGAAGGGAAGCTCGCTTCGCGCCCACGAGGAAGACGTCCGGGCATCACTAAGGGAGGAGCCTGGTCCGGCGGGCTCCGTGTGTTCGCTCGCCGCCAACGGAGCTGCGTGCTCCGACCTCGCCGACACGGCCGAACGCCGCGCGAGCGCCAACAAGATCGCGCGGGTCGGCGGTGTCGCCGCCGGAGTCTTTGCTTTGGGGCTCGGAGCGACCTTCCTTTTTTGGAGCGACGCCACCTCGCCGTCAGCGAAGCTCGTCCCGCACGTGTCGCCCACGCACGCGGGGCTCGTGCTCGAAGGGGCATTCCGGTGAGAGATACCCATTTCCTTTCCGTCGTTGGTCACATTCACCTAAGATGGCCGTCCTAGTGCCGCGCGGCGAAAATTTGCCCCCCAGATTCGAGAGCATCGAGACCCTGGTAGATCGGCGCCGGAGGTGCCGTGGGGATGAGGTCCCGTTCCGAAATTGCTCCGGCGGGGCGGGGGCAAATCCCCCGGAGACAAAAAGGATAGTGCCAGGCGGCGAAGCCGCCTCCGCGCGAAGCGCGGGCTGGGCCCTCGTGTTCATTGGGGAGTCGCAGACGTGGACGCGCCGGCCGTGATGAGACGAGCGCGTTCGTCCTCGCGGCTCCGCCTTGCGGCCGTGTTCTCCGTGGTAACACTCACCACGACGTCGTTCGTTGCGGCGGAACCGGCGCCGACGCCGGAAGAAGTGCAGCAGGCGCAAACGCGGTGGAACGAAGGCAAGGCGTTCTTCGACGCAGGCAATTTCGAAGGGGCGCGCGTCGCCTTCAAACAGGCGTTCACGATCTTTTCCCACCCCGCGTTCCTGCAAAACCTCGGTGAGGCCGAGTTGCGTTGCGGGCGCGTTGTCGAGGCGGCTCGCCATCTCTCCGAATTTCTTCGGGCCACGAACGCGGGCAACAAGGGCCAGCGCGAGCTCGCCAAGCGGTCGCTCCAAAAAGCGTCGGAGAAGCTGGGGTCGCTCGCTATCGAAACGAACGTCGACGATGCCGAGGTGCGCGTCGACGACGAGATTGTCGGAAAGAGTCCACTCGGATCGCGAGCCTACTTCGTGGAGCCTGGTCCTCACGCGATCACCGCCAGCAAGGACGGCTACTTGGAGGGCAGGGCAAGTAGCACCGTCGCCGCCGGCGACCATCAGAGCGTCTTCGTTGCGCTCCGGCGGGTGATCGGTGCGGCCGACGAGCCGAGCCCCAAGCGAGCCGGCTCGACGTCCGGCTCCGCTCGCGGCTCGTCGAGAGCAGATCTCATGGAGCCGACGAAACCTGGCGCTTCTTCGGCAGGCACGACCGGGTCCATGGGTGCGCTCCATGAGCCGCGAACGTGGGTCCTGCTCGGCGGTGCCGCCCTGACCGTCGTGGCGATAGCCGTCGGCGTTCGATATCAATTGCAAGTCAACACCGACCAAACGAAACTTGCCGAAGCGCAAGCCCACCGGAATGACCTGAGACTCTCGACCACGAGCGGGTGCACGGGCAACGTCCCGGCGGACGCGGTGACCTCGTGCCGAGACTCGGCGCGTTACTCAGCGCGCCTGCCGGACGATCGCGCGGTTCGCACCGCTGCATTCATCGGAGCGGGCGTCCTCGCGGTGGGGGTCGTGTCGGCGTATTTCTTGTGGCCGTCGTCGAACAAGCCGACCGTGCTGGCGACCCCTTTCGTGAGCCCCGGCGCGGCTGGAGTATTCGTCGCGACGTCGTTCTAACACTACTGCCGCAGACTTTGGCAGGAGCAGATCACGATCAT
>DATEMX010000352.1:0-14643 GCA_035275365.1 Polyangiaceae bacterium
GAGAACAAGGTGCATCTGGTGGGATACAAGGTCGAACCGGCCGGCAAGGCGGGGCCCGGCACCGACGTGAAGATCACGATGTACTGGCGCGCCGACGACAAGCTCGACGAGGGCTGGAGCCTCTTTACGCACATCCTCGACTCCAACAACGAGCGCGTCCTCAACATCGACAACGTGGGCCCGCTCCGCGAAGTAAAAGAGGCTCACCAAGCGCTCTGGCCGAGCGCCTGGGAGAAGGGCAAGGTCTACGTCGACGAGCAAACCTTCCGCGTGCCCGACGAAGTGAAGACGGCCGACATCGCCGTGACGAGCGGCATCTGGAAGGGCGACGCGCGGCTCAAGATCGTGAACGGCCCGGGCGACAGCGAGAACCGCGGCATCGTGGTGCGGCTCAAGACAGGCCTCGACAACAAGCCCGCGGCGGCGCCGCACACCGAAATCCCGACCCTTCCCGTCAACAAACTCGCCAAGAGCGAGAAAGTGAACATCGACGGCAAGCTCGACGACAATGCTTGGAAAGCGGCGGCCTCTACCGGCCCTTTTGTCGATGTGGGAACGGGTAATCCAAACAGCTCGTTCCCAGTCAACGGCAGCGTGAAGGTCCTTTGGGACGACACGAACATGTACCTCGGCTTCACCGTCGAAGATCCCGACGTCATCGGCGGCTTCCCCAAAGACGCGAAGGACCCGCATCTTTGGACGAAGGACACCGTCGAGATCATGCTCGACCCCGACGGCGATGGCGACAACAACGACTACTACGAGATCCAGGTGAACCCGCAGAACCTGGTGTTCGACACCCAGTTCGACGCCTATAACTCGCCCAAGACCGATCCCGACGGCCCCTTCGGGCATCAGGATTGGAGCGCGAAGTTGAAGAGCGCCGTCGTCGTCGACGGCACGCTCGACAAGCCCGGCGACAAAGACAAGGGCTACACCGTCGAGATCGCGCTCCCTTGGGCCTCGTTCACCAAAGCCAAGAACCGTCCGCCCAAGGGCGGCGACGCGTGGCGCATGAACTTCTACGCCATGAAGACCAACTCGGGCGTGGCGTGGTCACCCATCCTCGGCCAAGGCAACTTCCACAAGGCTTCGCGGTTCGGGCGCGTGCAGTGGGCAACGGCCGATCAGGTCGCTCCCGCTCCTTCGAGCTCCGCCGTGGCGGCCGCCGGCGCAGGTGCGGCGCCGAAGGTGCGTGAGACGGCGCCGGCCGTCGCCAAGTCGGCCGCCTCGGCGAAGCCATAGCACCACGTCCAGCTTACTTGCCGAGCGCCGCGCGGAGCTTCGAAACCTGCGCGGACAGCTCGGCGAGGAGCGCGTGACGCCGCGACGAGACGGAATCGTTCTTGGCGTCTTCGACTATCGGCCGGCTCTTCGGACCCGAGCCCGGGTGGCAAGAGCGGCACGGAACCCCTTGGCGATCGGTCACGAAGAGGAGGCTGTCGTCGTCTTCGGCGGGACGGCCTGGTAGCTCGGGACGAAGGCCAGCTTTGGCTCCGCACGCGAGCCAGCCGAGATCGAGGCTCGCCGCGCAGATGTTGGCGCGCGCTGGATCGGGATCACGCATCTCGAGCGATCCTACGACGGGCGTGACGTGGGGGCGCCATTCGGTGTCGACGACCACGAGTTGCCCGAGATTCACGAGGCGACGCTGGTATGTGATCAAGCGTGAAGCTTTGGTGAGCCCGTATCCTCGCTCGTGGAAGGCAGTCGCAGCGAGGGGAGCGCGATCTTCCCAAGCGACGCTCGCGCCGAACATCTCCGCGATCTCCGGGTTCGGTTCGCTGCCGAGTCGATCGACCTCGGCGGGCGTCAGAGCGAAACGATGAATCTGCTCGGCCGCCGCGCGCGCCAGCGAAACGCCTTGAGCCGCATCGGTTTCGACGGGTCCGCAGAGTCCGACGCGCAAGAGAGCATTCGCCGCGATGATCCGGCGCGTGATCGGCAGCGTCTTGGGGTCGAGCTCACCGAGCGCGCGCACCGTCGCGATCAGTCGTTCTCCGAACCCGGGCGTTCGCGCGCGACGACTCGTGCACGACGTGGCCGAGATGAGGTACCCGTTGGCGGCGCTCACGATGGGAAGGAGCGGATCGCCCGGCGAGGGGTGACAGGTGCCAGGGGGCGCGGGGATCTCGCGACAATTGATTGACGCTCCAAGAACGGCCGACTCCGGAGAGGTTCCCAGCAGCGCCGCGGAAGACGCTGCCGGCGGGGCCGACGAAGCCGACGAAGGCGCCGACTCACGCGGCGTTTTTTTCAGCGCCCACGAGGCGATGACGACGATCGCAACGAACACGACGAGCGCAACGGACTTGGGTTTCCATTCGGTCATGCAAGCGAAGCGAACGTAACACCGGGCCACATGAAGGTGCGACTCGCACCGCACATTTTCTGGCGAGGATCTTGACGGAGCCTGGCGCGTCGCGTTGCATGGATAGATGGCGGAACTGGGGGCGAGGCGAGCTTCGATGCTTTCTCTTCGACAAGTATGCGTGTGTCTCGCGGTCTTCGCGATGAGCCTCGTCGCGCTTACCGCCTCGGCCTTCCCCGGCAACGCCGACTTTTCAGCCCCGCCGACCGGCGAGGGGCCGAGCCAGGGTTTCATCACAAGCACGATGCTGATCGGTGGCATCGCCGGGACGCCCGGGTGCGCGAGCTGCCACATCCCCACGGTGGGATCGCCGATCACACCGGCCGTCGTGACGCTCAAGGTGAACGAGTCGACGCTCTCGGCGCAGTCGAACACGCTCGCCCTCTGGGTGCCCGGCGGGCCGCAGCCGGCCATCCCCAATTTCAACGTCAGCGTGGGGTCCACCAACACGATGCGGATCTCCATCTCGCAAGGTGCCGCCTACCCCAAGGCCGGAATGCTCGTCTTTCACGACGATGCGAGCACCAACGACGCCAACGGCACGCTGACCAAGCGCACCTCGACGGGACCGGTGACGACGACGGGACAGTGCAAGGGCGCCGCCGATCCTTATGGTGCGGACACGACGACGTGGAAGACCCGTTGCAACGGGACGACCGCCAACAACACCGAAGTGATGCACGACACGCCGCAGTCGAAGAACAACGTGGCCGGTGGAACCTCTGGCGAGATCACCTTCGACTTCAATTACACGGCACCCTTGGCGGTCAACGGCTGTGGCGTTTTCCCTTTCAAGGTGTGGGTCAACTCGGTCAACGACGACAAGCGTTGCGGTGTTCCCGTGACGCCCGCCGCTGCCGACGACTCTCGGGCCTACCTCTTCACGATCACGGTGGGTTGCACGGGCGGCCCTTGTCAGGCGTGCACGCAAAGCGCGAGCGGCGTGCTCGGTACGTGCTCCAACGCCGTGTTGAGCGGCGCGGTCTGCAACGCGGTCACGTCGGGCGCTTGTGACCTCACGGACGTGTGCGACGGCGTCTCGGCTGCCTGCGCCGATCGCAAGGTGGGCGACGGTGTGGCCTGTCCGTCGGGCGCCGACGCCAACATTTGCACGAACGACGTGTGCCGACCCGCGGTCGACAAGCTCTGCCATCACGAAAACAACGCCGTGCAATGCGGCACCAAGACGAGCGACTGCGATCTCACCGTCTTTTGCTCGGGCGGTTCGTGCCCTTCCAACAAGCTGACCGCGGGCACGGCGTGCCCGAGCGGCGCCGACTCCAACGTTTGCACCCAAGACATTTGCAACGGCGTCAGCGTGTCGTGTACCCACCCCGCCGTCGCCAGCCCGGGCACCACCGTTTGCCGGGCATCGGGAGGCGCCTGCGATCCGCAGGAGTTCTGCTCGGGAACGACTTGCCCGGCCGACCTGAAATCGACGGCCGTCTGTCGGCCTTCCACCGACGCCATCTGCGATCCGGCTGAATCTTGCGACGGTGTGACGAACACTTGTCCTGCCGACACGCTTGCCGCCAACGGCATGTCGTGCGCTGCGGACACCCATGCGTGCACGACCGACGTCTGCCAATCGGGTGCTTGCGCTCATCCGTCGAACATGGGCGGCACGCAATGCGGACCGGTGGCGAGCTGCGTGAACAGCTCCACGCTCCAGCCCCGCGGCACCTGCGTGAATGGTCAGCAGGATTGTCCCGTGCCTCCCACCATCACGTGCAGCTCGGTCTGCGCCTCGGGCGCTTGCGACGGCGGGTGCACCAGCGACGCCAACTGCAATGCCGGGTTCTATTGCAACGCCTCGGGCGCTTGCGCGCACAAGAACTACGGCGATTCGTGCGCGCCCTCCGACTGCTTCGGCGGCGCCGGCGGATGCCGCCAGTGTGATGTCACCGGGAGCGGCAACAACTTTTGCGTCGACGGCGTGTGCTGCAACAGCGCGTGCGGCGGCGGTTCGACGACCGACTGCGTCTCCTGCAACGCGGCGCCGGCTACCAAGGGCACCTGTTCGAACCAAACTGGCACCGTGTGCAGCGACGGCACCGCGTGCACGTCGGGAGAGACTTGCTCGAGCGGCGTGTGCGGGAGCCCCATTTCGACGGTCTCGTGCTCGGCGCTCGATCAGTGCCACGTCGCCGGCGTTTGCAACTCGGGCACGGGGACGTGCTCGAATCCCAACGCGGCGGCCGGCACGCCGTGCGGCGCCGCGGCGACCTGTCAACCCGACGGCGTCACGCTGGTCGCCGCGAGCGCTTGCAACGCCTCGGGGACCTGCGTGCCGGCCACACCCGCGAGCTGCGCGCCGAATTTGTGCGCGGGCGGGGCTTGCACGACGACATGCAACGCCGACATCGCGTGCGCCCCCAACTCGTGGTGCGACAAGAGCATCCCCGGCGGCCAATGCAAGCCCAAGGCCGCCAACGGCGCCGCGTGCACGCTCAACAACTCGTGCACGTCCGACAAATGCGTCGACGGCTTCTGCTGCAACGCCGACTGCACGGGCCAGTGCGAAGCCTGCGACGTCGCCACCAAGGAAGGTCTCTGTTCGCCCGTCGTGGGCGCACCGCACGCCGGCAAGGTGGCATGCGCGACCGACGGCAGCGCGTGCGGCGGCGCCTGTGACGGCACCGACCGGCTCGGCTGCGCGTATCCCACCACGACCTGCCGCGCCGCGAGCTGCGCCGCCGCCACGGGCGTCGCGACTGCCGCGGCGAGCTGCAGCGGCGGATCTTGCCCAGCCGTCATCACATCCGATTGCGCTCCCTACCTTTGCGATGCGACGGCCACGCAATGTGCGGGTAACTGCAGGGTCGGCTTCGACGCCGACTGCGCGGCTGGCAACTGGTGCGAGCTCGGCGTTTGCCGACCGCTCCGCAAGAACGGCGAAGACTGCAGCGCGGGCAACGCTTGCGAGAGCACACGCTGCATCGACGGCGTTTGCTGCAACACCACCTGCACCGGCCAGTGCCAAGCCTGCGACGTCGAGGGCAGCAAGGGAACGTGCACGACGGTGCCGAGCGGCGCGCCGCACAAAGGGCGCAACGGCTGCGCGGGCACGGCCCGCTGCCAAGGAACGTGCAACGGCTCGTTCGCCGACAAATGCGGATTTCCGGGCGCCGCGACGCAGTGCACGGCGCCCTCGTGCACTGCGGGTTCTTCCACGACGGAGACGACCTGCAACGGCGCCGGCTCGTGCACGCAGCCCGACACGAACACCTGCCTGCCCTATGCGTGCGGCGGTCTCAAGTGCCGCACGCAGTGCGCATCGACCGCCGACTGCGCGCCCGGGCGGCAGTGCATCGGCGTTGCTTGCGTGCTCGTCGTGCCGATGATGGACGCCGGTGCGATGGCCGAGAGTTCGGTCAACCCGCCCGACGCGGCCGACGACGTCAGCGCTCCCACGGAAGACGCCAAGGCGACGATCGACTCGTCCGTAGCATCGGACGACGCCGCGCGCTCCGACGGCGCCCGCCCCGACGGCGCGGCCCCCACGCAGCGCGACGGAGGTCCCACCGGTATCGACGTCACCCCCGTTCCCAACGCCGAGTACCAGGGGAGCTGCGGCTGTCGCGTTCCGGGCAACGGTACTGCGGATCGCTTCGCCTGGATGGGAATGGCTGCCCTCGCTTGGGGCGTGGCCCTGCGCCGCCGCGCTTCGCGCTCATCGTCGCGAATTTGAGCTCCCCCGTGCCTGCCGCCTGACATGTTCGCCCGCCTGAATCACAGGTTCGTCTTGATCGCCGTGGCGGCTGCAGTGGCGTCGGCTGCGCTGTCCGAACCGGCGCGCGCCCAGACGGCGACGCCGCTCGAGCGCTTCGATCCCGCGCCCGCCGGCGATCCCCTCTTCGCGGTTCCCAGCGCCGACGCGCCCGGGCGCTTGCAGCCTTACGGCGCCCTCGCATTCTCGTATGCTCACGCTCCGCTCGTGCTCACGGGCGACGACGGCAGCGCCGCGGGCAGGAGCAAGGTCGCCAACGTCGTCGATGGTCAAATCACGCTCCACGCGCTGCTCGCCATCGACGTCGCGCGGCGCCTCAAAGCCGAAGTCGACGTCCCCGTTACGCTCGCGCAGAACGGCAACGCGCTCCATCTCGGCCCAGCGCGAACGATCCCCGCGCCCTCGGGGGGATCGCTCAACGATCTCCGGCTAGGGCTTCGGGGACAGTTTCTTCGGCAATCGGGCGCGCTGCCCTCGGCCGCGTTGTCATTCGCGGTGTGGGTACCGACCGGTAACGACGCCAACTACACGAGCGCGGGGGTGACGCGATTCGCGCCGGCGCTCATCGTCGGAGGGTCGTACCCGTCGCTCGTGTACAGCGTTGCCCTCGGCACGCATCGTCAGAAAGACGCCGACGCGAGCGCCGGCAACTTGCTCGGCAGCGACCTCTTCGCAAGCGCGGGCGTCGCCCTTCGCGAGGGCGCGCTCTCGGTAGGGCCCGAGTTCTTTGGATCCACGACGTCTACGTCTGCGACGAGCGCATTCAGCCGATCGAGCACGAACCTCGAGGGCCTCCTCGGCGCCAAGTACCGATTCGGCGCGTTCGTCGCGGGCGCGGCAGGAGGCGCGGGACTAGCCTCGGGCGTGGGAACGCCGAACTACCGCATCATCGCTTCGTTCGCCTTCGCACCCGAAATGACCGCCCCGGCAGAATCGACCCTTTCTCCCGTCGAGGCGCTGCCGCCGCCTCTTCCGCCCGCTCCGCCTCCACCACCGCCTCCTCCCCCACCTCCGCATGAAGCGAAAACGGTCGAGCCGATGGAGCGACCCAAGCCCGTCGAAACCGTCGCCGACGCCGACGCCGACGGGATTCCCGACGCCGACGACCGCTGCCCCAGCGAAGCGGGCGTCACCCAAATCGACAAGACGAAAAATGGCTGCCCCGAAGCGGCGCCCAAGGTCGTGAGGACGGGCGCGGTCGACGCGCGGGGGTGTCCCGAACCACTCACACCCAGCGGTGTGCAAGCGCAGCTCATGGATTCAGTGCAGTTCGATTACCGACTGGACACACTCCGCGCCGACGCTTGGCCGATCATGCGGCGCGTGCTCCAAGTGATGAAGAGCCACAAAGAAGTCCAGCGTTTCGCGGTTGACGGTCACACCGACGACACCGGCTCGGAGCCGATCAACCTCGGCCTCGCACGCCTCCGCGCCCTCAACGTCTACAACTGGCTCGTCCAAAACGGCGTTCCGCCGCGCAGGCTCGAGATCCGAGGCTTTGCGCTTTATTGTCCCGCAATCGACGCCAAAACGAACGACGCTCGTCAGCGAAACCGGCGCGTCGAGTTTCGAATCCTGCGCTAAAGGGGCAAGAGCCGGTAATGTTAGAAGCCAGCGCCGCCGTATGATAGGTTTTTGGATCTGGGTTTCAGGTACTTCCGCGCTTTCGCGCATCGACCGAGGTCACGAATGCGACGTCCGCTGATCGTAGAGGCTCTCGCCCTGGCCCTTGCTCTCGCCCCGCTGGCACGCGCTGCCGACGCACCCATCAGCGAGGAGGCGAAGCTTCACTTCCAGGCGGGCGTCAACTTGCTCAAAGATCCCGACGGCGCGCGCTACGAGGAGGCCTACCGCGAATTTCGAACCGCCTATTCGGCTTCGAATTCGTACAAGGTGCTGGGGAACCTCGCCCTCTGCGCGATGAAGCTCGAGCGCGACGGAGAGGCGGTCGACGCCTACCAAAAGTATCTCGAGCACGCGGCCGAGCTCGACCCCGGCGAGGTCCAACAAATCAAGACCGACCTGGCAACGCTCAAGGCAGGGCTCGTCGCGTTGACGTTGAACGTCGATCAGCCGGGCGTCTCGGTGAGCGACGTGCGCCTGCCGACGCGCGGCGACAAGATCACGAACCTCTACGGGCCCTACACCGAGAAGTCATTTCAAATCGGCGTACGGGCCGGTCACCACGTCGTGACGATCAAGCTCACGGGCTACGACGATTTCTCCTGGGAGTTCGACGCGAAGAGCGGCGCCCCGGTGACCAAAGACATCGTGTTGAAGAAGGTCGAGGTGGCGGCGTCCGCCGTCACGAGCCCCGCCCCGGGCGCCGAGCCCGACTTGCGACGCCCCGAGCCGAGCAAGGGGCCCCAGGCCGGCTTCTACATTGGGCTGGCGACGACGGGCGCTTTTGCGGCGGGAACGGTCATCGTGGGCTTGATGGCGCTCTCGAACAAGTCGGAGTTCAAAGACGTCAACAACGGCTTCAACCCTCCTTCCGCCAGGGACCTCGAAGACAAGGGCAAGACGCTCAACTTGGTGACCGACCTTCTGCTCGGGGGAACTGTCGTCGCAGCGGGTATCACCACCTACCTCGCCTTCAACCGCGGAGCTTCGAAGAAGACCGGCACGCTCGTGGTGCCCGCCGTCACCGCCAACGGGGGCGGCGTCGTCGTCTCGGGTCCGCTATTCTGAGCTGCCGCGCCATTCTTGCTCTTCCGATCTTGTCGTGGCCACCGAGAGGAATGAAAGTTCGAACCATGCTTCGCCTGCCTCGCTTCGTTGCCTTGTCCGCCGCTGCTTGGATGGTTGGCTGCGGTTCCGACACTCCGCCGACGCCCGCGCCGGAGGTCGATGCCGGCAGCGACGTCGCCGCACCGAGCGAAGCATCTCCCGAGGTCGAAGCCGGTAGGCCGGACACTTCGGTCGAAAGCAGCGCGGCGAACGACGCCGCGATTGACACCGCGACCGACACACGGAGCGAAGCCGATCTCGACGCGGCGAACGAGGCCGGCGACGCGAGGACGGGGCTCGAACAAACCGCGCCCTACGTCACCTCCAAGATCCCCTATCCCACAGCGAACCCTCACACGCCGGAAAAGGCGACGCTCGGCAAGATCCTTTTTTGGGAAGAGCAGCTCAGCAGCCACGACAAGATGGCCTGCGGAACGTGTCATCGCTCGGCGGCGGGTGGCTCCGATCCGCGCTCGTCGGAGCCGCTATCGCTCGGCGCGGGCCCCAACGGCGTCAAGGGCGATGCCGACGACGTTCACGGCGGCCGCGGCGTGGTCCGCTGCGATGCCACCGGCGCCGCGAAAAGCGACCCCATTTACGGCGCGGCGGCGCAGATCACCGCGCGCAAGCCGCCCACCTACCTCGATGCGATGTTCTTCGACACGCTCTTTTGGGACGGCAGGGCGACCGACTCTTTCAAAGATCCCGTCTCCGGCGCCGTGCTCATCGACACGCACGGGGCGCTCGAGAGCCAGGCGGCGGGCCCCCCCACGAACGACGTCGAGATGTCGTGCGAGAACTACACTTGGACGATGATCGCCGACAAGCTCGCCAAGGTCACCACCAAGCCTCTTGCCCTCGCCAAAAACATCCCCGCCGACATGGCCAAGGCCATCGCCGACCACCCGACCTACCTCGACCTCTTCCAATGGGTCTACGGTCCGCGCGAGATCACGCCCGCCAAGATCCTTTTTGCCATCGCAACCCACGAGCGCACGCTGCTCTCCAACCAAACCCCGTGGGATCGGTTCAACAGCGGCGATCGCACGGCGTTGAGCGCGCCCCAGCAACGAGGTTTGGCGCTCTTCAACCTGAAGGCGCGGTGCGCCGTGTGCCACATTCCCCCGACGTTCCACGACAACAAATTCCACAACGTCGGCTTCGGCGATCCCAACCTCGACAAGGGTCTCGCCGTCGTGTCGACCAAGGCCGACGACCTCGGCAAGATGAAGACCCCGTCGCTCCGCAACGTGGGCCTCCGCGCCGCCGGGGGGCTCATGCACAACGGCACGGGCAACGGCGCCACGCTGCAAACGGTCATTACGGCCTACAACCAGGGCGGCAGCAGCAAAGATCACATCGATATCGAGATGAAGCAGCTCGATCTCACGCAAGTAGAATTCAACGACCTCTTCGATTTCGTGGAGAACGGGCTCACCGATCCGCGCGTGAAGGACGAGGTCGCTCCCTTCGACCGCCCCAAACTCAGTACCGAATAGTAGTATCGTTCAGCCACCATGCGGAGCCAGGGCGCGGCCAAGAGCGCATTCATCGCCCTCGCCATGGCGACCGCCTGCAGCGAGGGCGAGCCGACTCGCGGCGGCGTCGCCGAGAGGCCTTCGCAAACGATGATATGGGCGTGGGGCTCGAATGCTCACGGGCAGCTCGGTTCCGTGCCGGCCAATACCCACGTGCCGCACCCGCTCTTCGGGCTGCACGGCGTCGTCTCCGCGGCCGGAGGCAACGGCCACAGCGTGGCCGTTCTCGGCGATCGTAGCGTGTGGGCCTGGGGCGACAACGCGTCGGGCCAGCTCGGGAGCGGCGACCGTGCTTCGTCGATCTTGCCGGTTCGCGCCGCGCTCTCCGCGGCGGTGACGAGCGTCGCCGCGGGCGGAGCGCACAGCCTCGCGCTCACCGCCGACGGCGCCGTGTGGGCTTGGGGTTCGAACGCCGAGGGCCAGCTCGGCGTTCAAGCCGGCCCCGACAGCGTGGTCCCCGTCGCCGTCGCCGGGATTCATGACGCCGTCGCCGTCGCTGCGGGGGGGCGCCACAGCGTCGCGCTCACGCGCGATGGCGCGGCGCTCGTTTGGGGCTCGAACGGCTACGGACAGCTCGGCGCAAAACCGCTCGAGCCGGCCAGGGCGCCCGCACCGCTCGGAGGCCCCGCCAAGATCATTGCGATTGCCGCAGGGCAATATCATACCGTGATCGCCGGCGCCGACGGTCACGTGTGGGCGACCGGCTGGAACGTCTTCGGACAGCTCGGCAACGGTCACGCGACGTCGCCGCGGGAGCCGACCAATACCCTCTCGATGGTCGAAGGTCTGAGCGACGTCGTCGCCGTCGCCGCGGGACACCTGCACACCGTAGCCCTGCAGAAAAACGGCACCGTCTGGGCGTGGGGGTACAACACCCAGGGCCAGCTCGGCAACGATGAGGGTGAAGCCCACCTTCCCAAGGAGGTCAAAGGCTTGCGCGACGTCGTTGCCATCGCCGCGGGCGGCACGACGAGCATGGCGATCACGCGCGCCGGCCTCGCGTATGTCTGGGGCTCCAACGGGTTTGGCAGCGTGGGCAACAACAGCACGCACGACGCTCACCACCCCGTTCTCGTGCGCGGGCTGGGGAACGTGGTGTCGCTCTCCGGTGGTGGGTTTCACGTCGTCGCCGTGGCCGATGGCGCGGCGCTAGGCCCGCTCTCGGCCGTCGGCTCCAACGCCTACGGCCAGGTCGGACAGCCGCTCGACGCGCCGCTCGGCGTGCCCGTCGCCGTGCGACACCTGCTCGGCGCCAAGGCGCTCGCCGCGGGCCGCGAGCACAGTCTCGCCATCGCCGCCGACGACACCGTTTGGGCTTGGGGCCACAACGATCGCGGGCAGCTCGGCAATGGAAGCACCGAAGACAGCCCCTATCCGACGCGGGTGGCAGGCGTCGAACGCGCCGTCGCCGTTGCCGGCGGCGCCAAACACAGCGTCGCCCTCACCGCAGACGGGCACCTCTATGCGTGGGGCGCCAACGACGCAGGGCAGCTCGGAGATCGCAACGATCGCGACCGAACGCGCGCGGTGAAGCTCGAAGGCGTCGACCAGATTGTCGCCATTGCCGCCGGCTTGAACCACAATTTGGCGCTTCGATCCGACGGCAGCGTTTGGTCGTGGGGCTCGGACAAATATGGGCAGCTCGGTGTACTCGGCGCAGGCTACAGCCGGCTCGCGCTGCCCATCGGCAAGATGTTCGGCATCGTATCGATCGCGGCCGGCGACAACCACTCCCTCGCCTCGCACTACATCGGCGCCGTTCGAGGCTGGGGCGACAACCGCGACGGTCAGCTCGGCGCGAGCGGGCAGAACGAGAGTCGCGTGCCGGTCGAAGTGCAGGGCCTCGACGCCATCACGGCGGTGGCGGCTAGCCCGCGAGGCGGCTACGGCGTTCGCTCGGGCGGCGCGGTATGGTCATGGGGCAATCGCGAGCGCCCGCGGGCGATCGAAGGGCTCACCGACGTGGTCGCCGTCGCGCCCGGCGCCTTTCACGCCATCGCGCTGCGAACCGACGGCAACGCGTGGACGTGGGGTTCGAACTGGGCTGGCCAGCTCGGCGAGCCGGCGAGGGCCGACGCGCGTCCCGTCCTCGTTCCTCGCATGGGGCGGCTCTTTCTGGCGGCCGCCGGCAACGAACACTCGTTATTTCGCTGAACCGAGCGCCGTCAATTGCAGACAGGCGTCATCGGCGCTTTGACACCGACCACGACCGGAACGAGATCGGGTGGCGGCGTCCACTTGAGCGCGCTGGTCGCGGAGCGGGCGGTGATCGTCGGCGCTGCGATGGGCGCGTTCCACTTGGTCTCGCCACCGAGCGAGAACGCGCGAAACTCGAAGATGGAGATGTCCGATCCGCGAAACGGCGCGATGATCGTCTTCGTGAAGGGCTCGAAGATCACCTTGCCGCCGAAATTGAGGAGCCTGGTGCTGGCCTGCGTGCCCGCGGGATCGAGCGGAACGGCCACGAGCTCGGGCTTGGTGATGAATTCGATGGCGAGCGCGACGCGCTCACACTCGGCGATGGCGAGGCCGCGAATGTAAGGCCCTCCGATCTTGAAGGGGCGCGGCGCCGTCCGCGCGGCGTGCATCGGACCGAGTGGGTCGAACGAGCGGAGCGATCCTTGCGAATCGGGTAGCGCGTCGGGCGGGGGAAGCGCGATGAGATCGCTCTGCGTGGTGCGGTCGAACGCCGCCGCGAACGAGCCCGCCGCGACGGTGAAACCCGGGAACGTGCCCACTTCGTCGCCCCCTGCGGCCTGCGCGACGGTGGCACCCGTCGGCGTGATGGTGACGCGTGCCAAGAGCGCGCTGCACGACTGGCCCGCGTTCGCCGACGGACAGGGCGGCCCCGCGTAAGCGATGTCGACGTTGCCGCCGACCGAGGTCCCCGCGCCGGGTTGCCCGAGGAGCCCGACGATGCCTTTGAACGTGATGGGCAACACAGAACCGCCGCTTACCACCAACTTGACGGGGGTGCCGTTCTCTGCGCCCTCGGTGTTGAGCACGGCGATGCCGGTCGCCGGTTGCCCTGCGTCGTCGACGCTCGTGGACACATAGGCCAATCGGCCCCGCAAGACGGCGATGCTGTCGTGTGAAATCGGCGGAAGACCCGGCGTAACGCTGCGCTCCGACCAGGTGCCGTTCACGTTCAAGTTGCGCACGTGAACCTTGGCCGGCAGCGTGGGATTGGTGGCGTTGTTCTCGAAGACGTACCAGAGGTTTTCGCGAAAGCCGTCGTAGGCGAGCCCGCCCACGGCCATGGCCTCGCGCTTGCCGAGCTGTAGGCCCGTGAGGGGGTCGAGAACGGCGAGCACCGATTCGCTCGCGCCGCCGTCGGGAACGGTATCGGCGCCTACGACGATGACGCCGCCCGCTAGGCTCGGCCCCGCTTCGATGGTTGCGGTGTCGACGACGGCGGCGTCGATCTCGACGGCGCTGCCGCCCGAACCGGCCATGGCTTCTTCAGCGCCGGCTTCTTGCTCCGAGCCGCCTTCACCGCCCGTTCCCGCGGCTCCACCTCCGCCAGCGCCACCGCCGCCGCTGCCGACGGCGCGCGGCTCGACGATCTCGTCGCTGTAGGCGTTGATGAGGCTGCAGGCGGCGATCGAAACGCCGAGCGGAGCGAAAAGAAGAATGGAAAGGCGAGTCTTCATGGCCTGTTCGTCACCGTACGCCGAATCGCGGGCATTCGGCTAATCGCTCAATGCGCCTTGCAGAATCCAGTTCTTGATGGTGCTGACCTCGTCGGCCGTGAGCGTGACGCCGGTGGACGGCGGCGGCATGGGGTTTCCGACGGGGGGCCGACCAGTGATCTTGAGGAACAGGTAGCTGTTCTCTGGATCGCCCGGCAAAATGCGTTTGCGATACTGGTAGACGTATCCCGCGGCGTCGAACACGCCGCTGTCGTCGACGTTGAGCGGACCCGCGTCGGGGCTGCTCGGTTGATCTTCGACCGCCGGTTTGTTGACGAGATTCTGGTACGCGAACCCGACCTGCATGATGAGCCCCATGGGGGGCGCCGCCGAGTTGTGGCAGGCGTTCGCGCAGCGTTGGGTGAGAATGGCCTGCACGCTGATGAAGGACACCTTGCTGGGCGTCGAGAGCCCTCGTTCGACGATGTTGGTGTCTTGGTTGGCGCCTTCGTCGAGCGCGCGAACCGTGAAGAAGTAACTCTTCCCCGGCTTGAGGCTGCCCACCGTGAACGTCTTCGCGGCGGCGGCCGTCGTGGCGACCGGCGTCGCGAAGTTGATCGCTCCGGCCGCTTCGCCCTGATA
>DATEMX010000353.1:0-4789 GCA_035275365.1 Polyangiaceae bacterium
CGAGCTACTCGCACGAAATCCTTCGGCCGATCGGGCAGCGATCGCAGAAGTGTGCGCTCGGTTCGCGCTCGAAGCAGAGTGGGAGCGCGTGTCTACGCCCTAAACGCCCGGCTCACCCTCATCGGCGGTTGACGCGCTCGAGGTAGGCGCCCGTGCGGGTGTCGACCTTGATCCACTCGCCCTCGTTGATGAAGAGCGGCACGTTGATGGTGGCGCCCGTCGTCAGCGTGGCGGGCTTGGTGGCGCCGCTCGCCGTGTCGCCCTTGATGCCGGGCTCGCTGCTCTCGACCTGAATCACGACGTGAGCGGGCAGCTCGACGCCGATGGGGTTGCCGTTGAAGAGCATCACTTCGACCTCGAGCCCGTCGCTCAAGAAGCGCTTTTCGTCACCGATGCCCTCGGTGCCGACGTGAATCTGGTCGCCCGTCTCTTGGTTCATGAAGACGAAGGTGTCGCCCTCGGGATAAATGTACGTCATCTTGCGCTGCTCGATGTCGGCCACCTCCACCGTTTCGCCCGATTTGTACGTGCGCTCGATGACGTTGCCGGTGATGAGGTTCTTGAGCCGACAGCGGGTGAACGCCTGGCCCTTGCCGGGCTTCACGAATTGGGCTTCGAGACAGACATAGGGGATCTGGTCCACGAGCATTTTCAGGTTTTTGCGGATGTCCTGGGTCGACGCCATGGCTGGGCTGGTAGCACGGGGTCCGGTCCGTCCGCAACCGCGGCCGACCAAAACCGCCCCTGAAACACCGAACGGTCAAGGCCGTTCGGTGTTTCTAAGTTCCTTTCACCGGGGCTTCGCCCCCCGCTCCGCCTGCTCCGTCGGAGCAAGACCACTCCGCTGCGCTCCGTAGGCCTCCTGTGGACTCCGTCCAGCTCCTGGACTCCGTCCACTTCGGCACCGGAACAGGCCCACCCCCAGTTTTGGGGCCCCAGCCCAAAAACGACGTTGCCGACTGATTGGCAACCGCTGAATCGGTCGACGTTTTCAAAACCGTTCTGTGTTCTAGCGGGGTGCGCGCGGGCGCCGCTCCCCCCTTGGCCTTTTGCACCAATATGGAGTACTTCGGGCGGGCGATGATCGACGAATTCGATGAGGAGCTACGGGAGCTCAAGCGCGAAATCATCGAGACGCGCGGCCTCATCATCAAGACCAACAACCTCACCAACGCGCTCTCGGCCGATCTGAAGAGCATCGCCAAGCGGCAGCAGGGTTACGAGCGCCGCCTGGTGTGGAACAGCGCCACGGCCTACGTCGTCTTCGTGTTGGTGGTTTTCGTCGCCCTGAAGCTCGCGTGGGACGCCAGGGTCGACGCCGTGCGCGCGGAGACCGAGCAGACCCGCCAGGCCGTCGATCGCTTGTCGCGCGAACTCAAAGAAGCGCAGAAGCGAGACGAAGAGCGGGCCAAGGCCGAGGCGCGCGCGGCGAGCTTCTACGAGCTCATCCGGCAAGGCAAACGAGCCGAGGTCGTCGAACAATTCGAGGCGCTGAACAAGGAGCCTCTCACCAAAACCGAGCTCGCCGTTTTCGCCGACGCCGTCGAACGCGCCCGCGGCGAGCTCTCCATCATGGCGTACCACCAGGGCCTCGATCACGCGCGGGTCGGTCGCTGGCACGAGGCGGCGCAGTCGCTCGAAGAAGCGCTCCGCTACAAAGACGACGCGTCGCACAGCCCGCTCGCTCGCTACAATTTGGCCGACGCGTATCGTCACCTCGCGCGTCAGCGCGACGCGATTCCCATTTTGATACAGCTCTCGGAGGCGTCACCCGACAAAGAGGTGATGGACGACGCCACGTTTCTTTTGGCGCAGTGCCTCATCGACATTCAAGCGTGGAACGACGCCAAGAACACCCTGCGAAGCTTCACGCGCCGCTTCTCGGACAGTCCCTATTTCAACGAGGTTCGTACGCACCTCGCCGAGATCAGCCTTCGTCATTAGCACTCGGCCAGAGACTTTTGGCGAGGGCAGCTTCGTCAGCCGCCGTCGCCGAGCGCCGGCGCGTTGCGCACGAGCACGACACGAAACGGGTACCAAGGGCTCGCGACGGCCTGGCCAGGGCGAGCTCCGATGAGCACGAACGAGAAGCTGCTACTTCCGACCAACTCGGAGGGTTCGATGTGGTTCGAGACGAACAGCGAGCCGAGCGTGGACGTGAATGTCCTGAACGCCGTATCCGGCGAAGTCACCCTCGCGCGAAGGCGCTCGGGGCTCGTTCCCAAATCGGCCGACGAAACGAGCGCCGGTTGATCGCGTGGCGCGATTTGACCTAGGCCGACGCTGCTCACGGCCAAGACGGCGGTACCGCTAGCGGGTTGTTCGAGCTGCAAGGCGGCGTCGGGCGTTGCCGCGCTCGCATGGACGAGCTGAAAGCCGACCTTGCCCGTCACGCGCCGAGATAGCCGCACGAGCATGAGCCCGGGGATGCCCGCTCCGGCGACGTCGCCGCAGACGGGATCGTCCGGCGGTCCTTCGTCGTTGGCCACGCCGTCCATCGAACTACCGTCGCTCGGGCCATCGCTCTGACCGTCGGTAGCGCTGCCGTCGGTGGAGCCGCCGTCGCTAGGTTGACCGTCGAGCCGGAGCCATGGGTCGTTGCAGCCGGTCGTGACGGCGAGGTAGCTGCGGGTCGGATCGAGCGTTCCTGCCGGGATGACCGGCAGGGAGACGAGACGGGGCGACCCCGCCTCCGTGTCCGGGTCACTCCCGTCGTTCGCGCCGTCTCGGGCGAAGGCCGCGTCGCTTGCGCCGTCGACGGCCGCGTCGCTCGCGCTGTCTTTGGCATCGCCCGAGCCGCCGTCGGCGACGCCCGCGATCGAACCGAGGAGCGACGCGCACGAGCGGTTGGTCTTGTCCCGCACGAGGTAGGGGTGCAGGGCCATGCTCGTGACGTCGGGGGGCAAAGAATCGACGATCCAGGTCGAGCCGAAACCGAGACCGTTGCCGGGCGGCTCGGGAGCTCGGTCGAGCGGCTTTTCGGGCTCGCCCACGGTCCAGCAGAATCGCGCTCCGTCGCCGTCGACCATGCCGTTGACGAGCGTGAGCCGGAAGGCGCCCGCGGGTTCCGGATCGCCGGCCTCCCTGGGCGGCGGATCCGGTCGACGGTTGCCACCCGAGCCCGAACGAGTCTCGGCCTTGTCGGCGTCGAGCGCGTCGTCATCGGTGGGTTTCTGCGCGAGGAGATCGTGGTCGCCCGAACATGCGGCGAGCACACACAGTCCCCAGGCGAGAGCGAGGCTCGAGGTTCGGTTGGTTTCGGCGCGCATGCGGGAGAGCGCTATGGTACCAACCGCGCATGCCCAAGGCACGTGTCGTGACGCTTACGGCCGGCGCAGCGAGCGCCGTCGTACGCGGCCACCCGTGGATCTGGCGGCAGGGGTTAAGCCGCGCGGCCGACGGCGCGGAAATGGGCGATGTCGTCGAAATTCGCGACGCGGGAGGGGCTGTCCTCGGTCAGGGGCTCTGGGATCCGTCGTCGCCGCTCGCCGTGCGGCTCTATGCGCGTACGGCATTGCCCAAGGTCGACGAGGCCTTCATCACGACCCTCGTGGCCCAGGCTATCCGCCGACGCGACCCCCTGGCCGCCGATCCCAATACGACCGCTTACCGCCTCTGCAACGGCGAAGGCGACCGCGTTCCGGGCGTCGTCATCGATCGCTACGACCACGTTGCCGTACTTCGTCTCGACGGCGACGCGATAGGTGCTTGGCTCAAGCGCCTGACCCCGTTGCTCGGCGAGCTGCTGCGTGGCGCCGGCGTTCGCTCTGTGGCGCATCGAATCCCCGGGCGCTCGGGCGAAGGGCGGCTCGAGCCGCTCTCGGGCGACCCTCCGCCCGATTCGCTGACCGTGCGTGAGAACGGCATTGCCATGGTCGTCGATGTCGCTCGTGGACAAAAGACGGGCGCCTTCTTAGACCAGCGCGACAACCGGGCTCGCGTCCGCGAGTTGGCGGCGAACCGAAGGGTATTGAACCTCTTCAGTTACGCGGGTGGATTCTCGACCGCTGCTGCGCTCGGCGGCGCCACGCACGTAACCTCCGTCGACATCGCGCAATCGGCGCACGGGACGGCGCAGCGATCGATGCGGGAGAACGGTGTCGATTCCGTGGGTCACGCCTTCGTTACCGCCGACGCGTTTGCATTCCTCGGAACGGCGCTCGCTCGCAAGGAGAAATGGGATCTGGTCATCAGCGATCCGCCGAGCTTTGCGCCGAACGAGAAGGCCAAGCAGCGCGCGCTCGTCGCCTACCGGCGGCTCCACGCGGCTTGCAGCGCCGTGCTGGCCGAGGGGGGGGTGTTCTGCGCCTCGTCGTGCTCGAGCCACGTCAACGCGGAAGACTTTCTCACGACGCTTGACGACGCGTCGCTTGCCGGTCGCAGCATGTCGCTCGTCGGCATGTTTGGCCACCCATACGATCACCCCACGCTGGCCGGCTGGCCGGAGGGGCGTTACCTCAAGTTTGCCGTGCTCCGCTAGCCCTGGGCGGACCGCCGCTCCAGGACCTTCTGTGGCAGCAGTGCTATCCGACTCGGCCCAGCGGGGGCTTGAGTGGCAGGGCCAGTCGGGGGTTCGGCGCGGGCGTCGGCGCAGGAGCCGGACCCGACTTGGTGGGAGCATCGGCGCTCGCGTCGAGGACCTGGAGAGCTTGGAACAGCTTGTCCATGCCGTACTCGAGGGCGGCCGGCTTGACGAATACCGCCGACACCTTGATGAGCTTGAGCGATGTCGTCTTGCCGAGGTCGATCTCGCGCTCGAGGAACGCTTCGAACGAGCCGTAGCCTTTGG
>DATEMX010000354.1:0-2614 GCA_035275365.1 Polyangiaceae bacterium
AGCGCGCATGTGATCATCGAGGGGCTCACCTCAGCCAAGATTCACGCGCAGATACGGTCGTGTTCGTCGCCCCGGCCTGTCGTGGTCGTCGAGGTCCAAGCGAACCGCGAGGTAGCCCGGTTCCTCCCCGGCGGCGCCATCGCAGCAGAGCGGACGCTCGGCGAGCGCCGTCCGACACCGCAGCCTCCGCCTGTGGAGAATCCCGGTTCGACTGCGGAGGCCACCGGCGACAAGCGCCCCAACAGCGAAGCGCTGCTGCGCCTGCGCAAGGCGAACCAACGGCTCCAAGAAATCGTGCATCAGGTCCCCGAGCGCAAAGACAAGCCCGCGGGCTAAAATCACCGAGCGTAGTCGCCCAACGCTCGCGCAAGGGCCGGCGGACGAAGGGGGTGCGTGACGCCGGGGAGGACCAGCCCGCCTGCCCTCTGCCCTTCGGCTCGGGCTCACAAACCATGCCGACGCTGTTGACGCGGGCCTCCATATGGTTAGCTTGGCCCGCGTCCAACTAGCATTCCCAAACACCAGCGTCGCGGGACGGCTTCGGCCCAACCTCCAAGTCCCCGCCATTTTCGGAGAACCCAATGGGCAAGATCATCGGTATCGACCTCGGAACGACCAACAGCGTGGTCGCGGTGATGGAAGGCAAAGACGCCAAAGTCATCGTCAACGAGGAGGGCTCGCGGCTCACGGCGTCGGTCGTCGCGTGGGACGAGAAGGGGGAGATTCACGTCGGCCAGATCGCCAAGCGGCAAGCCGTCACCAACCCCGAAAACACAATCTACTCGTCCAAGCGCTTCATGGGGCGGCGGTTCGAAGAAGTGCAGGAAGAATCGAAGCGCGTCCCCTACAAGATCGTGAAGGGTCCCAACGGCGATGCATGGTTCAGCGTGCGCGGCAAGAACGTGTCGCCGCCCGAAGTGGCCGCCAAGGTTCTCCAAAAGCTGAAGAAGGCCGCCGAAGACTACCTCGGCGAAAAGGTTACCGAGGCGGTCATCACGGTTCCCGCTTATTTCAACGACGCTCAGCGCCAGGCCACCAAAGACGCCGGCAAGATCGCCGGGCTCGACGTGAAGCGCATCGTCAACGAGCCCACCGCTGCGGCGCTCGCTTATGGCCTCGACAAGAAGGCCAACGAAGTCATCGCCGTCTACGACTTCGGCGGCGGAACGTTCGACATCTCGATCCTCGAAGTGGGCGACAACGTCGTGCAGGTCATCTCGACCAACGGCGATACCCACCTCGGCGGCGACGACATCGACATTCTCGTCATGGAGTGGCTCATCGCCGAGTTCCGCAAAGACACCGGCATCGACGTCTCCAAAGACAAGATGGTCATCCAGCGCCTGAAAGACGCCGGCGAGCAGGCCAAGATTGAGCTTTCGTCGAAGATGGAGACCACCATCAACCTGCCGTTCCTCACGGCCGACGCGAGCGGGCCGAAGCACCTGCAGAAGCAGCTCACGCGCGCCAAGTTGGAGCAGATGATCGCGCCGCTCGTCGAGCGGTCGATGGAGCCCGTGAAGAAAGCGCTCGCCGACGCGAAGAAGCAGCCGAGCCAAATCGACGAGGTCGTGCTGGTGGGCGGCTCCACGCGCACGCCCCTCGTGCAGGAAACGGTCAAGCGCTTCTTCGGCAAAGAGCCGCACAAGGGCGTGAACCCCGACGAGGTCGTGGCGGTGGGCGCTGCCGTACAGGCCGGCGTCCTCTCGGGCGACGTGAAAGACATGGTCCTGCTCGACGTGACTCCGCTCTCGCTCGGCGTCGAAACGCTCGGGGGCGTGATGACGGTCATGATCGCGCGCAACACCACCATCCCCACGCAAAAGAAGGAGATCTTCTCGACGGCGACCGATAGCCAGCCTTCGGTCGAGGTGCACGTGCTCCAGGGTGAGCGCACCGAAGCGCGCTACAACCGAACGCTCGGGCGCTTTCACCTCGAAGGGATCATGCCAGCACCGCGCGGCGTGCCCAAGGTCGAGGTCACCTTCGACATCGACGCCAACGGCATCCTCAGCGTTCATGCGAAGGACACCGCAACGGGCAAAGACCAGCGCATCACCATCACCGCCAACAGCGGCCTCAGCGACGACCAAATCAAGAACATGGTCAAAGAGGCGGCTGAGCACGAGAGTGAAGACCGCGAGCGCCGCGAGCAGATCGAGCGACGCAACAAGCTCGACAACCTCTGCTACACGCTGGAAAAGACGCTCTCCGAGAACAAAGACAAACTCCCGGCGGGCGACGTCTCCACGCTGGAGGGCCTCGTCAAAGACGCGCGTTCGGCCATCGAAAAGCAGGACGACGAGGGCGTGAAAGCGGCCACCGAAAAGCTCGAGAAGGAAGCGCACCGCATCGCCAGCGTGATGTACCAGGGCGCCGCGCCCCCCGGCGGTCCCGAGGCGGGTGGTCCCGCCGGCCCCGCTTCCGCCGGCGACGGCGCTCCCGACAAGGGCGAAGGCAAGAAGGGCGGCGTGATCGACGCCGAGTTCGAAGAGACCTCCTAGTACTACTGCTGCTGACTTTGGCAGGAGCAGATCACGATCGTTAGTGCTAGCTGATGGTGCTTTAGCGGTTTCGCGAGAGGTTCGACGGGGTTCAGGCGCTGCCGCAGTTG
>DATEMX010000355.1:0-2423 GCA_035275365.1 Polyangiaceae bacterium
CCCCACGAGCTCATTTTTGGCCCCGAGCCGAAGGAGCGCCTCGGCGAGGGCGACGCGCGCCGTTTGGTACCGCTCGGCGGCCAAACGTTCGGCGAGCGGCCCGCGCGATGACGACTGGCCAATCGCAGCCAACGTCTCGGCCACATAGGGCCGCAGGCGAACATCGCCGAGCGAGAGACTGAGGATGGAGGCGGCCTCTTTCGGCCGAATCTGAGCGAACGCGGAGAGGACTTCCCTCGCCCGCGGGTATGGCAGCGTCGCCGTCTGCCACCAGGACACGAGCACCTCTGACCCCCGGGCATCGCCGTTTTCGGCCAGCGCGAGGGCGGCGAGACGACGCCACGCGACATCGGGGTCGTCGAGCAGCTCGATGCTTCGGGGGGCACCTTCACCCAAACGCGTGAGCGCGAGCGCACACCACCGTCGCACGATGTCGTCGTCGTCGCGTGAGAGGGCAAGGCGGAGGTCCGGCGCGACCTCCTTTCGCTTGAGATCGAACAGCACCTCGGCCGCCTTGCGTCGAAAGAGCACGTCGCTGTCGTCGAGGAGTCCCGCGACGTCTTTTGCGGCATCGCCGTCGCCTGCGAGACCCCGACGGATCGCCTCGGGCCAAGGCTTGCCGCCGAAAGCTCCCCCGCGCGTCCGTTCGTAGTGGCCATGCGAGGCCTCGAGCCGACGAAGCAGAGCCTTCATGGCGGCGAATCGCTCCATGTTGGCCGCCGATGCGTCGTGGGCTTCGCCTGGATCGAGGTCCAAGTTGTAGAGCGAGCACGCGGACGCGCGACGCGCGCACACGAGGCGCCACTCGGCGTCGGCGAGAAGCGTGTACTCGTCGGTTTCGGCAAACGCGGGTGGCGGCAGCGCTTTGTGGCGTTCCGTGTCGCGAGAGTTGTCGCCGTCGGGCGGTCGCGACGCCGAGAGCCACGCGCCGAGATCGTGCCCGCGAATTCTCGGTGGCAGCGGCACATCGAGCGCGCCGAGCACGGTTGGCAGGACGTCGATCGTCTGCGCGGGCGTCTCGACCCGACCGCGCGCGGGAACGCCGGGACCGACGATCACGAGGGGGACCCGCACTTGCTCTTCGTACACCGTGGTTCCGTGGTAACGGCCGCGGTGCTCACCGAACTCTTCGCCGTGATCGGCCGTGACGATCACGACCGTGTTGGGCCGCCGCGCGCGCATCGCCGCCACGACGGCCCCGATGCCCTCGTCGGCCGCTGCGATCTCGCTGTCGTAGCGATCGATGTCCCGGTCGCCGAAGGGGTGCTCGGGGTGCGCGACATAGGGTTCGTGGGGGTCGAACAAGTGCACCCATACGAAGACCTTGCGATCCTGCGGCTGTGTCTCCAAATAGGACCGGACCGCCCCTGCCCGCTCGGCGGGATCGGCGAACTCCACGCGCGCATACTCGAAGTCGAGCTTTTTATCGCGAAAGGGCGCGAACAGATCTTCGTCGATGAAGAATACGGCCGGCGGATAGAAGGCGGCGGTGCGATAGCCGTAGGTCCGGAGGAGCCCGGCGAACGTATCTGAGTCGAGCCCGAGGCCTTGCGCCAACAGCGGGCGCATGTTTTTGCCCGTCATCATGGAGGTGATCGAATACGACGTGTGCGGCGTCGGGCAATACGCCCGCAGGAACAAGGTCCCTTCGCGGGCCAGCGCATCGATGTGCGGCGTGGTCGCGCGGGTGTATCCGTAGGCCCCCACGTGATCAGCGCGCAAGGCGTCGACGCTGACGAGGAGGACGTCGCGCTCGCGCCAGTCGAGCGCGTGCCGTGCCGTGCCGCGCTCCTCCACGTCGACGGGCGGCGGTTCGAGGGGAGGCGGCGGCGCGAGCAGCTGTCCGAGCTCCACTCCGAACGCTAGCAGCGGGGCGCGATCGAGAAAGATGACGCGCAAGTTGTCGGCCAACGCGAGCTTCTGCGACGAAGGCGCTGCTTGAGTCGACACGACGATAGCGCCGAGCGCCATCGCTAGCGGGAAATGGGGCCGGGGCCTCGACGCTAGGGCGCCGCCTTCCGCCGCAAAGATCGAGCGAACGCCGCGGCCGATGACCGGTGAGAGCAGCGCAGCGAGCACCGAAAGCCCGCCGTGAAAGACAGGGTAGAGGCGCGGCAAGACGAGCACGTTGGCCGTTTCGAAGACCAGAGCGAGCGACGCCGCGACGAGCGCCGCGCGCAGGGCCCCGCACGGAAGCCTCCTCCCGACGACAGGCGCCGCCGCCCAAGCCGTTGCGGTCGTGGCCAAGCAGAGTGCGGCGACGAAGCCCGCACGCCCGGGCCCGGCCGCGAAGTGCCGCCCGTGCGTCACCCCAACGCCGACCCATCCGGCAAAGCCCGCGGCGAGCGCAGCCACCGCGAGGCGAGCGCGATCCGTGTTCGCGCTCGCCTCGCACAGGCCGACGACCACGGCACCGGCGAGAG
>DATEMX010000356.1:0-4603 GCA_035275365.1 Polyangiaceae bacterium
GAGCGCGACGAAGTCGACCTCGGGCGGCTTCTCTCCACCGATGGCGAGCGCTTCGGTAAAGCAGCTCGCGAAGTGAGACACCGTGCGAACGACGTCGGCCATTTCTTCGAGACGAGGTCTTTGCCCCACCACCGCCCGGAGATTGCTGGTTACGCGGGCGCGAATGTCGGGGAGGGCCAAGGTGAAAGCGAGCGCCCAAACGGGAGGCGCGTACCGGAGCACAGGCTCGGGCGCGTGCGCCGCGCCGAAGCTCGCCAGCCCTCGCCAAAACGGCCCGTCGCGCCGGAGCGCGCGCTCGATATCGCGGAGCGCAATCATTCGTCGAGCCGCGCGAGCCCCCACGCCGCGTGCGCGCGCACGGCTTCATCGGGGTGCTCGCTCGCGAGTGCTTCCAACGTCGGTCGGTGACGCACGTCACGCTGGTTTGCGAGCACGGTAACGGCGTTGCGAGCGAGGCCCTCGCGCGTTGCTCGCTTGAGCGGTGAGCCCTCGGCCAGCGAACGAAAGGTGGCCTCGTCGAGCGACGTCAACGACTCGAGCGACGTCTCTCGCCACCGCGGCAGCGGCGCGTAGCGAGGCTTCTTTTGCTCGGTCGGCCGCCGATTGTAAGGACAGACGTCTTGGCACACGTCGCAGCCGAAAAGGTGCTCGCCGACGCCGGCCCGAAGTGGCTCCGGCATCTCCCCGCGCAGCTCGATCGTCAGATAAGAGATGCACCGGCGCGGATCGAGCACGAATGGCGCGTCGAACGCCGCCGTGGGGCACGCATCGACGCAGAGCGAACAGCTCCCACATCGCTCGCCCATCGGCGTGTCGGGAACGAGCGCAAGCGTGGTCACCACTTCGCCGAGCAGCACGAACGAGCCCACGCCGGGCGCGATGAGCAGCCCGTTCTTGCCAACGAACCCGAGCCCGGCTCGGACGGCCCATGCGCGCTCGAGCACGGGAGCGTCGTCGCTGATGGGGCGTGCAGCGGTCGCTTCACCAAGCGTGCGAACGAACGCGGCGAGTCGGCGGAGCCGTCGCCGCAGGTGATTGTGGTAGTCGCTACCTCGCGCGTATTTGGCGATGTGGCGAGCCAGGCCTGTCTCCGATTCGCCGAGATCGGGCCCGGCGTAGCTCTCCGCCACGCAAATGACGCTCCGCGCGCCCTCGAGAATCGCGTCGGTGTCGAGCCGGCGCCGCGCCTCGCGGGCACCTGCCAAGTAGGCCATTTTGCCGTGCTTGCCCGCGTCGATGAATGCTTCATAGCGGGAAAATTCGGGTTCGGCCGATTCGGCCGCAGAGGCTACACCGATACGATCGAACCCCAGCGCTCGGGCTCGCTCTCGGACGAGCTGGTCAACTTCGGCCATGAACCACTCTAGCTCCCGAGCGGCTCCCTCGGCGACCTCTCGTGGTAGGCTGCTTCGCGCCAATGGTCTGGGACTCCCCTCCGCTGTTCATGAAACGCTCGCAAGCGAACGCTCCGGCGATCGCCTATCGCATCTTCGCCCCCCAAGGGGCCCCGCAGGTGGCCGTCCTCATGACGATCGGCTATTTCGAGAACCAGAAACGCTACCGCGAAGTCGTCGAGCGATGGAACGACAAGGGTATCCTCGTCGCGATCTACGATCTGCGAGGGCACGGCCTCTCCGAGGGGCCGCGAGGCTTCATCGAGCGCTTCGACGACTACCTCGACGACGCGCGCGACCTCTTGACGGAGCTCGACCACGACCCCCGCTGGAAGCAGCTCAGTCCGCCCATGCTCTTCGGTCATAGCCTCGGCGGGCTCATCTCGATCCACACGGCGCTGCGCGCGCCCGATCGCATCGGAGGCCTGGCGCTCTCGTCGCCCTACCTCGAGCTCGCGCAGAAGGTGCCGGCCCCCAAGCTCTTCGTGGGCAAGCTGCTCTCGCGATTCGCGCCCAGCATCTCGCTCGAAGGAACTCTGAAGGGTAAAGATTGCACCCACGACCTCGCAATCGCCGGGGCCTACGATCACGATCCCATGAATTTTCGCAAGGCGAACGTGCGCTGGTTCACCGAGGCCATGGCGGCACAAAAACGCGCGTTCGAGCTCGCCCATCGCCTCAACATGCCCCTCTTCTGCCTGCAGGCTGGCGAAGACCGGGTTACTCTCCCGGCGGCCACCGAACGCTTCATGGAGCGCGTGAGCAGCGTCGACCGACAATACCTGCGCCTGCCGGGGCTCTTTCACGAAATCCTGAACGAGACCGACCGCGCCACCTGGATCGACAAGTTCGCGACGGCGCTCGTGGGCTGGCGCCCCATGCTGCACGAAGCTTCGACGACAGCGTAGACCGATGGCCAAACTCGACGAACTGCGCACCGAGATCGACGCCATCGACGACCAAATCCTCGCGCTCCTGGCGAAGCGAGCCGACACCGTCGAACAGGTCGCCGAGGCCAAACGCGCCTCGGGCGCGCGCTCGTACTACGACCCCGAGCGGGAGCGCGCCGTCTTGGATCGACTGTCGAAGAAAGGCGCCGGGCAGTTTCCGCGCGACGCCATTCGCTCCGTCTTCCGCGAGATCATGAGCGGGTCGTTGTCGCTCGAGACGCCGGTGTCGATCTCGTTTCTGGGCCCCGAGGGCACCTTCAGCCACATGGCGTCGCGGCACTTGTTCGGGCTCGCTGCGCGCTACCGCGAAGCGACCACGGTCGAGGGCGTCTTCGACGCCGTCACCCGCGGCGACGCACTGTACGGCGTCGTACCCGTCGAGAACTCCAATGAGGGCTCGTTCACGCATACCCTCGACGCGCTCGTCGACGGCGATCTCGTCATCCGGCAAGAGCTCATTCTCGAGGTGTCGCATTGCTTGCTGAGCCGCGTCGAGAGCCTCCGCGCGATCACCCGCGTCTACGCCCCCGCCCAGGCGCTCGCGCACTGCCGGCTCTGGCTCGCTCATCATTTGTCGGGGGTCGAGCTCGTGCAGACGAGCTCGACGTCCGCCGCAGCGCACGAGGCGCTCGCCGACGAGCGCGCCGCCGCCATCGGCAACCGACTCGCGGCCGAGCTGTTCGGCCTTGCGATCTTGGGCGAGCGCATCCAGGACCGCGCCGAGAACGCCACCCGTTTCGTGGTCGTCGCCAAAGACGACGACGCTCCGCGCACGGGCGTCGACAAGACCACGCTCGCGTTCTCGCTGCCCGACGCGGGAGCCCGGGGCGCCCTCAAACGCGCGCTCGAAATCTTCGACGAACGGGGCATCAACCTTTCGCGCATCGAATCGCGCCCGCGTGGCTCGCGGCCCTGGGAGTATCTCTTCCTCGTCGACCTCGACGGGCATCGGAGCGATCCGGCCGTCGACGGCGTCATCGCCAAGCTGAAGGGGCGGTGCGAAATCGTCAAAGTCCTGGGCAGCTACCCCGCCGCATCACGTCGCGCCTCGACGCCTTGACGGGAGCACAGATCGAAGGTGGGGCATCTTTGCCACCAAGGTGGAGGGGCGTCCGTCCGGCGGATCGGGGCTTGCTTTCGAGAGTCCGACGGAAGGGGCAAGTGCATGGCTTGTGCAAATTCGGCTCGCCTGAGGCGTCGGCTGCCAGCAGCGGGGACCAGCCCTTGAGGCCGGCAGGTTCATTGGTGGGGCGAAAGCGTGAGCGTCCCACTCACTCGGCGGCGGAAAAGGGGGGGGCGTCGAACCCAGCCGAGGCCAAGAGAGCGCTCGAGCGGCTCTCCGCTGCACACACCGCCTGCGCCGAGTTCTTGGGGGGTGGTCCCTACGCAGCAGCCCTAGGCCGCCTCGCACAGGCACTTTCGGTGATCTTCTCGGCCAAGCTCGTCGTGATCCGCGACAGCCCCTCGCCTCTTGCCACGGGTCTCGCCCCGGTTTCGGCAGATATCGAAGCGTGTCTCGAAGGACTCAACCAGGCGCAGAACGAAGAAGCGAACGCCGCCATACCGAGCCTCGATGACGTGCTCGAACGGCTGGCCGGCTTCGGCGAGATCGTCAAGATTCCCTTGACGACGTCACGCGGTCAAGGCTCGCTGTGGCTCGGCTTCGGATCCAAGCTCGCCTGGGCGCCCGAGGAGCACACGAGCCTGGCGCTCCTCGGGCAGCACCTGTCGCTGGTTCTCTCGCAAGCAGTGGATCGAAATGTAGGATCGCTCCATCGACCCTCCGTCGCGGCTTCACAGCGCCCCCTTGAAGAACTCGTCTCGCTCGCCGCGCACGAGCTTCGAACGCCGCTAACGCCGATTACCATGCTGCTCCAATCGCTCGAACGCAAGGCCAAGAGCGGCACGGTGGACCCGGAGACAATCCAGCGCACGCGCAGACAGGTAAATCGTCTCACCCAGATGATCAGCGATCTTCTCGATGTTTCGCGGCTGCGACGATCATGCCTGGTCTTGACGCCGACGTCGTTCGATCTGGCCAGCGTCGTAGCCGCGGCCGTTACCGCGCACAACGCCAAAGACGGTAGCCGGCGCGTCGAATGCGTCTCGCTGGACGGCCCGGCGCAGGTGACCGCCGACGAGGTTCGCGCGCAACAGTCGATCGGTACGCTGCTCGATCACCTCGTGCGAACGACCCCGGCCGATCGTGCCCTCTTCGTCGAGATCGTTCGAACGGGCGGTCGCGCGCACGTCTGCCTC
>DATEMX010000357.1:0-4766 GCA_035275365.1 Polyangiaceae bacterium
AACTGGCGACATCTGCCGACGACTTCTTGATCGACCGGCACCTTGGCCATGTTGGAGTGTAGCTTACTCCTGGTCGTACGCGACGACCTCCACCTTGCCGAGCCCGGGGATGGCGGCCTGCACGGCGTCGCCGATCTCGGCGTGGGTTCCCACCACCGAAACGACGAAATCGGCGTCCGAAACGCGGCGCCGGATGGCGTCGTTGGCCTCGTCGAGCGTGACCGATTGGACGTGGTCTACGTACTTTTCGTGATAGTCGGCCGGCAGGTCGAAGAGGTCGACGTCGAGCTTTTGGTGTACGCGCTTCTGGGGAGTATCGATGTCGAAGGCGTGGGAACGAACGAGGTAGCGCTTGGCGAAGGCGAGCTCGCGATGGGTGATGCCTTGCTCGCGCCAGGCCTCGGCGAGCTCGCGCTCGAGCTTGATGCACGCCGCCGCGTCCTTGGCGGCTGGGAAGGTCCACAGGCTGAACGCGTCGCGCTGCTTGTCGTAGGGGAGGCGAGCGTAGGCGCCGTACGACCATCCGCGCTCGGAGCGTATGGCGCGCATCATCCGGGAGGTGAACGTTCCACCGAAGATGGTGGTGGCGACATGGAGCGGGATGTGGTCGGGATCGCGCGGGTGGCTGCCCACGTCGCCCATCAAGATTTGCGTCTGCGTTCGTTCGGGCTTGTCGACGAACACGAGCCGGCGGCCGCCGCGGCTTGCCGGAGAGGCGACCTCGCTCTCGACGCCGTTGCAGTCGGCGAGCCCGGACACCAGCCGTTCGGTGAGCGCTCGGGCGCGCTGCTCGTCGAGATCGCCGGCGAAGGCGATGGAAATGTTGGACCGCTTGAAATGGCGCCGGTAGTGCGCCTCGACGTCTCTCTGGGTGATGGTGCCGATGCTCGTGATCGTCCCGCCGAGCCTTCGCCCGTAGGGATGGCCCTCGAACACCAGCCGGCGGAAGTGCCGCGTCGCGAGCGCGCGGTCGTTGTCGCGCGCCTCTACGATTTCGCCTTGCGTCTCGCGCAAGAGGCGGCCGAGCTCGACCTCGTCGAACGTGGGCTCGGCCATCATCGTCGCGAGCAGCTCGACCATGGCGTCGAGCGATCGCGAGATGACGTCGGCGTGCAGCGTAACCACGCTCGACGAAACGTCGGCGGAGAACTCGGCTCCGAGCGCGTCGATGCGCTCCTCGATCTCGTGCGAATTGAAGCCGCGACAGCCACGCCGGAGCATCCTCACCATGATCCTCGTGAGGCCCTCTTTGCCGACGGGATCGGACGACGCGCCGGTGCGAACGGCGATGGCGATGCTGACCAGGGGGAGCGCCTGGCTCTCTTCGATGTAGATTTGGGTCATCCTCGTTCGGGCGCCGGCGATTCGGGGTGGACAAATACGACCGTGCGCCGGTGATCGGCCAGGTAGCGGCGGGCGACGCGCAAGAGGTCCGAGCGGGTCGTGCGGCGATAGGCTTCGAGCCTCGAGAAAGCGCCGACCGGATCGCCGAGCACGGTGTAGTAGAAGCCAATTTGCTCGGCCTTGCCGCTCGCGGTTTCGAGGCTCTGCACGAGCGAAAGCTCCACCTTGGCCTTCACCTTGTCGAGCTCCGCATCGGTCACGGGCTCGACCACGACGCGACCGAGCTCGCGATCGAGCAAGGCCAAGACCTCGTCGGCGGTCTTGCCCGGCCGAGCGGTTGCGTAGATCTCGAAGAGGCCCGGATCGCGGAAGGTGCCGACCCATCCGCGGAGCTCGGTAGCCACCTCTTCTTCTTGAATGAGGACGCGGTGACAGCGCGAAGAGCGACCCGAGAAGAGCACCTCCGAGAGGATGGTCAGAGGAACGTGGTCGACGTCACCGAAGGCCGGACCGTGATAAGCCATGGCGATCTTGTCGGTGGCGGTCGGCTTCTTGACCGTCGTGCGTCGCTCCTCGGTTTGGGGAGGCTCGGGGGCGACGTCCTCGACCGGAATCTCCGCGCGGGCCAAAGCTCCGTACGCTTTCTGGATCTTCGAGAGGATGTCTTTCTCGCGGAAATCGCCGACGGCGACGACGGTCGCGTTGTTGGGCGAATAGTAGGTGCGGTAAAACGCGCTGCAGTCGCCGGTCGTGAAGCCTTCGATGTCGGCCATCCAACCGATGGTGGGCCAGCCGTAGGCGTGCTTGGTGTAAGCCGTCTTGTAGAGCAGTTCGCTGACGGCGCCCTCGACGTCGTCGTCGACGCGGTAGCGTCGCTCGTTGGCGACGACTTCCTTCTCGCTCTTGACCTGCGGTTCGCGCAGGACGAGCCGCGACATGCGCTCGGCTTCGAGCCCGATGACGAGCCCGATGCGGTCTTTGGGGATGCTCTCGTGGTAAAAAGTCCAGTCGACCCATGTGGCCGCGTTGCTCTCGGCGCCGGCCTCTTCGAGCATGCGATCGAAACTCCCGGCCGGATGCTTTTCGGTCTCGTTGAACATCAAATGTTCGAAGAGGTGAGCGAGGCCGGTCTTGCCGGTTTTTTCGTGGCGTGAGCCGACGGCAAACCACGTGTGGTAGCTGACCACGGGCGCGCTGGCGTCGACGCTGAGCAGCACGGTGAGGCCGTTGCCCAGGCGGTACTTTTGGACCGACATGCTGCCGCCGAAGGCGAACGACCCTTCGTGGACGATCCGCGCGCCCTCGGCCGCGCCTTCGTTCAGCGCGAGCAGA
The DNA here is from genome assembly GCA_035275365.1 of Polyangiaceae bacterium. GTDB lineage: Bacteria > Myxococcota_A > Polyangia > Polyangiales > Polyangiaceae > DASWDH01. The sequence goes on from DATEMX010000357.1 coordinate 2,677, forward strand.
GCCTCGGCGCGCGGATTGCGTCGGTCTTTTTTGGCGTTTGCTGCCGTTGTCTGCGTCAAGCCGTGCCCCGCTCCGCGGCGCTGGCCGCCTCGCGTGCACTGGCTGGAACGCGCCGGCGCCGCAACCGTCGAAGGGCCGTGCTGATGACCCCTGCCATTCCCAAGGCCAGCCAGCCGCCGTCGCCGAGCGCTCGGCTATTGGCGGTCCGGCAACCACACCCACGCGAGCCGGGGGGCACCTTGGCGGGGGCCGTCGGATCGACCGGCTCTTCGGAGGGTGGTATTTCGCCCGCGGATGCAGCCGGACCTGTGGCGGGCGTCTCTCCCTCGGCCGCGGCTGTCTTCGTTTCGGTGGCGCTGGTGCCGGTGCCGGCGTCCGTGCCGCCCGTCTTGTCTTTGTCTTTCTCCTTCTTGGCGCCCACGAAGGAGATCGCGCGGCGATCGATGACGGGGTTGTCACCAAGGAGCACGAGCGTCACCGCGCCGCCCACGGGCGAGCCGTCGGCCTTGTGCACGGTGACCGAATAGTCGCCCGCCGAGAAGTTGTGCGAGCGTGTGATCGTGAAATCGAAGCGCGTCTTGTCGTAGAGCTTGCCGCGCGGATCGGAGAAGTCGACGTCGACGCTCTCTTGGATGGGCGTTTGCCCGACGAGCGCAATCTTGCGCTTCTGCGGCTTGTCGCCGTGCGCGTCGTCGAGAAAGTTTTCCAAGATCGCGGTGGGGGTGAAGGTGAACCGCATCGGGACGTGGGCGAGGTGAGGCTTGCCGCCGTACGAGACAGTCATCATCAAGTGCCAGCCACCGCCGGACTCTTGGATTTCCTTTTTGGCGTAGCTAATCGAACCACCTGCGAAGGCATTCCCCAAAGTGAGCGCAAACGCGCAGAGGAACGCCGACACGGAGACCAGGAAGTGGGCGCGGTCGAATCTCATGGCCGGGCACCGTACCATCTTCGGTGCCCAGCTCGAAACACCGACTCGGCGAAAAAAAACCGCGGCGATTCATGCCCAAAAGGCTACCACCATCGCGCGCGGAGATCGGCGTTCCGACGATGGCGGCGCATTCCGACGATGGCGGCGCATGTCGGATGGGAAACCGCCGCCCTGCCGCGAGAAACCGCTGGCCGCTCGCGGGTTCTCGAAGTATCGCTTGCTGGGTCGGGCGGAAAATGCAGAACACCTTCACGCCATCCAGTCGCCGTGGCGAAGGCCCTCCGAGCAGCGCCTCGCCCATGTCGGTCGGCCCTGGCTCTGCGGTGCCCGCCTTCTACCGACGGCGAAAGAAGCGCGGCAACGAGATCGGGCAGGTTCTCTTGCGCGACGGACTCATCCGCCCCGAGGATCTGCGGGTCGGCCTCCGCATGCAGGAGGAAAAGGGCGGCCAAATCGGTCGGATCTTGGTGGAGATGGGCGCTTGCGACGAGCGTGCCATCGCGCGTGCCCTCATCCGTCAACTTCAGCTTGCGCGCGAGGCCGGCAAGGGCGCGAGCGTGTCGATGGCGGCCCGCGAGCAGCCGGAGATCGCCGGGCTTCAGGTGGTCTGCCGGCCGCGGCTGACGGGCATCGTTCTTCTCCTGGGCGATCTGCTCGCGCTCGCGCTCGCAGTCGTGTTCAGCAACTTGCCGGCATATCTGTCGTCGGGCGTGACCTTCGCCGTCGCCCTTCAGCGCGGCCTGCCGGTGTTGCTCCTGGCAGTGGCCTTCGCCATGTTGCATCTCTACGCACCGGCGAGCTTCAGCCCGCCCGAAGAGCTGCGACGCATGACGCAGGTCACCACGCTCGTCTTCGTGGGCTTGGCGCTCGTCGGTTTGCGGCCCGAGGGCGGCGTCGTGCGCGCCGGATACGGTTCACTCTTCGCGCAGTGGCTCCTCTCGCTCTACCTCGTGCCCATCGTTCGCGCGCTCATCCGCGACGCGCTCGCGCGCAAGGCTTGGTGGGGGCACGCGGTGGTCGTGCTCGGGGCCGGAAAAACGGGGCGCATGATCGTGCGCACCTTGAAAAAGCGCCCGAGCCTCGGCCTCAAACCAGTGGCGCTTCTCGACGACGATCCCGTCAAACACGGCACGCTGCGCGCGGAGGTCGACGAGGGAGA
>DATEMX010000358.1:0-6362 GCA_035275365.1 Polyangiaceae bacterium
CCGAAGCGCGATCTTTCGTTCGTCGAGGGTCCCATCGACCAGCTCGATCACGGCGCCAACCAGGCGCTCTACGGCAGCAAGGTGTGCATCGACGCGACCCGCAAATGGGCGGAAGAGGGTTACCGGCGCGAATGGCCCGAGGTGTGCCGCTTTCCGTCGGGCGTCGCCGAGCGCGCCCTTCTGCTCGCCAAAGAGCTCGGCATCGGCGGTGAGCTCGACAAAGTGCAAGCTCCGAGCGGCAAGGTCGCCCAGGCAGCCTCCCGCCTTCGCGACGTGCTCGAGCGCATCGCCAACGCCGCGGAGAAGTCGGGATGAGCACCTCGCCGATCGCCGAGATCGAAGAGCGCGCCGGCGCCGAGGCGACGCACGGTGACGCCGTGCGTTCGATGTTCGACGGCCTCGCCGGTCGCTACGACCTCATGAATCGCCTGCTTTCGGGCGGTGTCGACGTGGCCTGGCGCAAGGCGGCCATCGCGGAGCTCGGGAGCGCGCTGCCAGCCGGCCGCCTCCTCGATCTATGCGCGGGGACGCTCGATCTCGCGGCGCTGCTCGAGAAAGCGCACCCCCGTCGCGCCGTCGTCGCCGCCGACTTTTCCAGCGCCATGCTCGAGAAAGGTCGAGAGCGCGGCATCACCCGGCGGACCGAGACGGTCGTGGCCGACGCCACGGCGCTGCCTTTCCCCGACGCTTCGTTCGCGGGGATCGTGTGCGGGTTCGGCCTCCGCAACGTGGCCGATCTTCCGAAGGCACTCCAAGAAGCCAGGCGCGTGCTCTTGCCCGGCGGGGCCCTCGTCGTTCTCGAGTTCTTCCGGCCGGAGACCCTGCGCGCGCGGGCCTTTCACTCGATTTACGCGCGCGGCGTGATCCCGCTCGTGGGCCGCGCCGTGGCCGGAAAAGAAGACGCTTATCGCTACCTCGTCGCCTCGATGAAGGGGATGAAGAGCCGGGCGTCGTTCGAAGCCATGCTCGTCGACGCAGGGTTTTCCGCCGTGCGCGGGCAAGATCTCTTGCTCGGCATCGCGTCGCTCGCGCGGGGCGAAGCTTCACCATGAAAAAGATCGTGATCGGCGTCACCGGCGCTTCGGGTGCGCCCTACGCCAAGCGGCTCCTCGGTCTCCTCGGCGATCGCGAAAGGGGCCGGCACGACGTCGAGCTCGGATGCGTCCTCAGCGCCACGGCCCGCTCGGTGTGGACGCTCGAATGCGGCGGCGCCCCTGAAGACCTCGGCGTTCCCATCTACGCTCCCGACAGCTACGCCGCGCCCTTCGCCAGCGGCAGCGCGGGGTGGCACGCCATGGTCATCGTGCCCTGCTCGATGGGGGCTGCCGGGCGCATCGCCCACGGTACCAGCGAGTCGCTCCTCACGCGCGCGGCCGACGTGATGCTGAAGGAGCGGCGCAAGCTCATCGTCGTACCGCGCGAGACTCCGATGTCGGTCATCCACCTGGAGAATCTGCTCATCCTCGCGCGCGCCGGAGCGCTGGTGATGCCCGCTTGCCCTGCGTTCTACTCGCAGCCGCGAAGCCTCGACGACGCGGTCGACACCGTCGTCGCGCGCGTGCTCGATCACCTCGAGATCGAGCACGAGCTCGTACGCCGCTGGGGAACACCGGCCAATAAGGAGGGACGATGACGACGTCGAAGGTCGTCGCCGCGCTCCTCGAGCGCGAAGGGCTCACCCCGCTCTTGGCCGCTCGCGAGCTCGGCCAAGAGCCCCCCACAGGCGCCGCCGAGTTACTCGGCAACTGCGACATCCTCGCGCTCGGCGCCGCCGCCAACGTCGTGCGCCGGCGCGAGTGCGGCGACGAAGCGCGCGTGTACGTGCCGGTGCCCCCGCCCGCGAGCGCAGGCGTCGTCGTCTTGACGTCGAGCGAAACCGCGCGCGGCACCGCGCTGCTTCGGCGCATCGCCGAGCTGCGCCTTTTGGGCCCCATCGGTTTGAGGATCGTGATCGACGCGGGGAGCCTCGGGCTCGAGATCGCGCAAGTGGCGCTCAGCTTCGGCGCCAGCGACCTCGCCACGCCCACCGCGTCACGCCGCGGGCTGCCCATGGCCCTCGAAGCCTATGCCAAGACGCTCGTCAAGCGACGCGAGATCGCGGCCTACGTCGAGCGCGCCGGCTACGCGCCAGTCTTCGTTTCCGAAGGCCACGCGTCGACTCGAGAAGATCCCGTAGACTCGCCATCGAGGGCAAATGTCGACTCTTGAAACCATCGCCGCCAAAGTTGCCGCAGGCGAACGCTTGTCGTTCGACGACGGCGTGCTCTTGTTCCGCCATCCCGATTGGATCGCCGTGGGCGCCTTGGCGCACGCGGAGCGCACCAAGCGCCACCAAGATCGCGCGTTCTTCAACCGCAACATGCGCATCGAGGTCACCAATGTTTGCGTGGCGTCGTGCCTCTTTTGCTCGTTCGCCAAGCTGAAGGAGGGCGACCCGGGCGCCCGCACGATGAAGGTCGAAGAAGCTTGGCGCGAGCTCGAGACGCGGATGGACGACCCGCCTTCCGAGATTCACATCGTGAACGGGCTGCATCCCCATTTGCCGTTCTCGTACTACGAAGAGCTCTTGCGCGGCTTCAAGCGCATCAAGCCCGACGTCGTTCTGAAGTGCTTCACCGCCGTCGAAATCCACTTCTTCGCAGAGCTCTACAAGAAGACCTACCACGAGGTCTTGACCGAGCTTCGCGCGGCCGGGCTCGACTCGCTCCCCGGCGGCGGCGCCGAGATCTTCCACCCCGACGTGCGCACGCGGATCGCGCACGACAAGGCCACCGCCGAGCAATATCTCGAGGTGCACGACGTCGCTCACCGGCTCGGAATGAAGACCAACACCACGATGCTCTACGGGCACATCGAGACCTTCGAGCACCGCGTCGATCACATGCTTCGCGTCCGCGAACAGCAGGACAAGAGCGGCGGCTTTCAAGCGTTCATCCCCCTCGCCTTTCACCCCGAGGGCAACGGCATGCAGAACTTGCCGGGCCCCACCGGTGTCGACGATCTCCGCACCATCGCCGTGAGCCGGCTCATGCTCGACAACGTCGACCACATCAAGGCCTATTGGGTGAGCAGCACGCCCAAGGTAGCGCAGATCGCCCTCTGCTTCGGCGCCGACGACGTCGACGGCACCATCGTGCACGAGACCATTTACCACGCGGCAGGATCGAAGAGCCCGCAGGGTTTGACGAAGGACGGACTCGTGCGGCTCATCCGCGAGGCGGGCTTTTGCCCCGTGGAGCGCGACACCTATTATGGCGTCGTCGAAGAGCTCCCGCGCGCCGCGCTCCCCGAGGGAGCCGTCAAGGTGAAAGAGCGCAAGGCCGGCAAACACCTCGAGGTGCTCTCGTGAAGGGAAGGAGCCTGCACCGCGCGGCAGCTTCGCGAAGCGACAAGATCGTCCTCGCGGGGGTCTCCTACCTCAACTCGCGGCCGATCCTCGATCCTCTCGAAGAGCCGCCGTTTCGCGACCGTTTTTCGGTCGTCCGCGTGGTTCCCGCGGAAGTGGCGCGCATGGTGTCCGAAGACGAAGCCCACCTCGGTCTCATGCCGGTGGGCGCCGCGGCGACCTACGGGGACATTCGCTTCGTTCGCGGCGTGGGCATCGGCGCGCGCGGCAAAGTCCGCTCGGTGCTCGTCGTCTCGAAGCGACCGCTCGACGAGGTCGACGCCGTGGAGCTCGACCTTTCGTCGCGAACGAGCGTGGTGCTCGCGCGCTTGCTCTTGGCCAAGCGAACGAAAACGAACGTTCGCTTCTTGGGACGGGCCGCCGGCATGCCGCTCGGTCCGGAGCGCGACGACCGCGTCGCGTCCCTCGTCATCGGCGATCCCGCGCTTACGCTCGAGGGCATCTATCCGCATGTGCTCGATCTCGGTGAAGGTTGGCTCGATTGGACGGGCCTGCCGATGGTCTTCGCGGCGTGGGGCGCTCGCGCCGTGCGCGGCGCTTCGCCGGAAGTTCGCCAGGCCCTCCGCGAAGCCGTCGCGGTTGGGCTCGACAACCGCGCCGCGATCGCCGAGCAATATGGCGCAGAAGGGCGCGTCGATAGGGTGACGGCGCTCGCCTACCTCACCGGTGCCATTCGCTACGGCTTCGGTGAAGAAGAGCGCCGCGGCCTTGCGCGCTTCTTCGACGAGGGCGAAAGGGCCGGCCTTTTGCCGAGGGCAGAGGTGCGCTTCGCCGACGATCCCGAACCCAAGGCCCGCGTCGGCGTCGACGCGCTCATAGGCCGCGCCGCCGGAGGTGAGCGCTTGTCGTGCGACGACGCCGCTCGCCTCGCCGACGAAGCAACGCTCTTCGACCTGGGGGTGGCCGCCGACACCGTGCGGCGGCGAAAGCACCCGCTCGGCGTGGTGACCTACATCGTCGATCGCAACGTCAACTACACCAACGTCTGCACGACGAGCTGCCGATTCTGCGCATTCTACCGGCCCGTCGGCCACCCCGAGGGCTACGTGCTCTCGCGCGAAGAGCTCGGTAAGAAGCTGCAAGAGGTGGTCGACGCGGGCGGCGTTCAGATCCTGCTCCAAGGCGGCCTGAACCCCGACTTGCCCCTCGCCTGGTACGAAGACCTCTTTCGCTGGATGAAGGCCGAGTACAAGCTCGGCCTGCACGCGCTCTCACCCGAAGAGATTTGGCACATCTCGCGCCTCGAGAATTTGCCCATCGACGTCGTCCTCGCGCGCCTCCACGCGGCGGGGCTCGACTCCGTCCCCGGGGGCGGAGCGGAGATCTTGGTCGATCGCGTGCGCAAGCGGATCGCCAAGGCCAAATGCACGAGCGAGATGTGGCTCGAGGTCATGCGCGCCGCCCACCACATGGGCCTTCGGTCGAGCGCCACGATGATGTACGGCACCACCGACACCGTGCAAGACCGCATCTTGCACCTCGCCAAGCTGCGCGATTTGCAGGACGAGACACGCGGGTTCACGGCCTTCTTTTGCTGGGATTTTCAGCACGAGCAAGGCACCCGGATTCAGGCCGGCGAAACGGGGACGAACCTCTACCTGCGAACGCAAGCGCTCGCGCGCCTCATGCTCGACAACTTCGACCACGTGGGCGCCTCGTGGGTCACGCAAGGGCCCGACATCGGCGAGATCGCGCTCCGGTTCGGCGCCGACGACTTTGGCTCGGTCATGTTCGAGGAGAACGTGGTCTCAAGCGCCGGCACGACGTATTGCATCGATGCCTCCGCCATCGAAAGCCGCATTCGCGCGGCCGGCTTTCGCTCGGTGCGCCGCAACGTTCGCTACGACTGGCTGACCGAACCCACATGACCGTGCGCATCGTTCGTGCCGACGCCATGGTGCCGGGCGACGCGCGGCCGGAGCGAGACGCCGCGATCGTCGTGGACGACGACGGCGCGATCGTCGACGTCGGACACGCCGGAGACGTCTTGCCGCGACACGCGGGCGCGCCGATCGAGCAAGTGGAAGGCGTGCTTTTGCCGGGCCTCGTGAACGCCCACGCGCACGTCGAGCTCTCGGGGCTGCGTGGCAAGGTCGCCGGTGGTCATGGCTTCGTTCCCTGGGTCGAGCGCATGATGGGCACGCGCGTCGCCGAGCGCCCCGAAGAGGACGGCGCGGCCATCGAGCTCGCCGCGTCGGAGCTCGATCGCTTCGGCACCGCCGCCATCGGCGACATTTCGAACACGCTCGCAGCCGTCCACGCGCTTTCGCGTCACGGCATCGGCGGCATCGTGTTCCACGAGGTCTTCGGGCTCGATCGCGAGCGCTCCTTCGCGCGCCTCGCCGAGCTCGAGAGCGACTACCGCGCCAATCAGGACGATTGGCCGGCCGATCTCGCCTACGCCCCCGCGCCGCACACCGTCTACACGACGCATCCCGACGCCGTCCGCGCCGTCGTCGCGGCGGCCCGCGTGCGCGGCGCGAGGACCACCGTTCACCTCGCCGAGCATGCCGCCGAGCGGAGCTTTCTCCTCTACGGCGCCGGCGCGTTCTACGACTTTGCGACACGCATGCGCTTCGCCGTAGAGAGCTTCCCGGTACCCAAGAAAGGCCCCGTAGAGGCAGCGAAAGACCTCGGCCTTTTGGCTCCCGACGTGCTGCTCGTTCATCTCACCGACATTCGCGCCCACGAGCTCGACCTGGTAGCGGAAGCCGGCGCGCCGGTCGTGCTCTGCCCGCGCTCGAACTTGTTCATCGAGGTGAAGCTCCCTCCCCTTCTCGAAATCCTGAAAGTCGGCATCGTGCCGGCGCTCGGCACCGATTCGCTCGCGTCGAACGCGTCGCTCGACGTGCTCGCCGAGGCGCGCGCGCTCGCCGACCGGTTTCCCTCCGTCGACAGGCGCGTCCTCGTGGAGATGGCGACGGCCGCCGGCGCGAGAGCGCTCGGGCGGCCGGAC
>DATEMX010000359.1:0-5218 GCA_035275365.1 Polyangiaceae bacterium
CGCTGGTTCGGCGCGTGCCTGTCGGCCTACGGCATTTGTTACAACAAGGACGACGACATCGCCGCCGCCGGTGAAGGCTCGGCCGAGGCGCCCCCAGCGAGCTGGAGCGATCTCGCGAGACCGGAGCGGTTCGGCAGGATCGCGCTCGCCGATCCCTCGAAGAGCGCCGCAGCCACCAAGGCCTTCGAGATGGTCATCCAGCAGCAGATGAACGTGCGCGCCGCGGCGCTCGCGAGCGAAGGCGCCGCCGACGTCGAGACGCGCGCGCCGATCGACGGCTGGGTCACGGCGATGCGTCTCATTCGTCGCATCGCCGCCAACGCGCGGTACTTCACCGATTCGGGCGTCAAGGTTCCCTTGGACGTCGCGTCCGGTGACGCGTCGGCGGGCATGTGCGTCGACTTCTACGGTCGATTCGAGAGCGAAGCGAGCGCGAGGGGCGGAGCATCGCACCTCGGTTTCGTGCTTCCGCGCGGGGGCACGTCGATCGGCGCCGATCCCATCGCGCGGCTCCGGGGCGCACCCCACCCCGATCTCGCGCGCGAGTTTCTGGAGTTCGTTCTCTCGGTCGACGGGCAAAAGCTGTGGAACTTCAAGGTGGGGACGCCCGGAGGCCCCACGCGCTACGCCCTGCGGCGCTTGCCGATCCTCCCAGCGCTCTACGCGCCCGATTTCGCGAAGCTGCGCTCCGATCCGAACGACGATCCCTACCGCGACGCCGCCTCGTTCACCTACCACCCGGCGTGGACCGGCGCGCTCTTTCGCGCCATCTCGTTCGTCGTGCGCGTGTCGTGTGTCGACACCGAAGACGAGCTGGCGACGGCGTACCGCGAGCTCATTCGATCGCACTTTCCTCCGCGCGCCACGGCGCTCTTCGACGACGTCTCGATCATCGATTACCCGACCGTGTCGAAGAAGATCCGCGCGACCTTGACCTCGCCCAATCCCCTCGACGAGGCGGTCCTCGCGAGCGAGCTCGTGCGGCGGCATCGCGATCAGTACCGCGAGGTGGCCCGCCTCGCGCAGGAAGGCCTCTGAGCCGTGCGCCTACGCAGCGCGTTTCCATGGCTCGTCACGGCGGTGGTCGCCGCGCTCTTCGCGTGCTTTCTCTTCTGGCCCCTATGGGAAACGCTGCGCGCCGCCTTCTTCGAGATTTCGGGGCGGCCGACGCTCGCGTACGTCGCGCTCTTGTTCCGGAGCCCCGTCTACGTCGAGGGGTTCGTCAACGCGCTCGGCGTGGCGACCATGACCACCGTCCTCGCGCTCTCGTTCGGCTTCGCCATCGCTTTCTTGCTCGACCGCTACGACTTCGTCGGCAAGCGCGCCGTCCTCTTACTCGTGCCGATGCCCCTCATCGTGCCGCCGTTCGTCGGCGCCATCGGCTTCAAGCAGATCCTCGGCCGCACGGGATCACTCAACGCGCTGCTCATCGACATAGGTGTGCTCGACGCCGCGCACGCCATCGATTGGCTGCGCCACGGCCGCTTCTGGGCCGTCGTGGTTCTGACGGCGATGCACCTCTACCCCATCCTTTATTTCAACATCTCCGCGGCCCTCTCCAACGTGAACCCCGAAATGGAAGAAGCCGCCGAGAGCCTCGGCTGCACGGGCGTTCGGAAGCTCGCCAAGATCACCTTGCCGCTCATCCTGCCGAGCGTCTTCGCGGCGACGACGCTCACCTTCATTTGGGCCTTGACCGAGCTCGGCGTGCCGCTCATGTGCGACTACACGCGCATCACATCGGTGCAGATCTTCGCAGGACTCAAGGACATCGGCCGCGTCCCGCTCGTACACGCCCTCGTAACCGTGGTCCTCCTTGCCACGGTCGCGCTCTATCTGGCCGCGCGCCTCTCGTTCGGGCGCGTGACGCACGCGCTCGCCACCAAGGGTGACCGGCGACGCACCCCGACGAAGCTCGCGTCTTGGCGCGGGGCGCTCGTCGCGCTCGTCACCGGCACCATCGTCGCGGCTGCGGCGTTGCCCAACGTCGGCGTCGTGCTCGCGGCGCTCTCGAGCCATTGGTACGGCACCGTCCTGCCTTCGGAGCTCACCCTTTCACATTTCGAGGGTGCCCTCGGACACGCCATCGTGCTCCCTTCGATCGGAAACAGCCTTCGTTACGTGGCCTTGTCGACGGCGCTCGACGCGGGCGTCGGTCTCGCCATCGCCTACGTCGTCGTGCGCACGCGCTTCAAGGGCGCCGCGCTCCTCGATGCCGCCGCCATGATCCCCCTCGCCGTCCCCGGGCTCGTCATGGCGTTCGGCTACCTCGCCATTTCGCGCGACGGGCGTCCCTTCGCGTTCCTTGATCCAGTGCGCGATCCAACGGCGCTCCTCGTGATGGCCTACGCCATTCGCCGGCTGCCCTTCGTCGTGCGTTCGACCTCGGCCGGGCTCCAGCAGGTGAGCGTGACGCTCGAGGAGGCGTCGCAGAACCTCGGTGCGAGCTCGCTCCGCACGTTTCGCCGCGTGACGCTGCCGCTGCTCGCCCCTCACCTCTTGGCGGGGGGCGTCTTTGCCTTCGCGCTGTCGATGCTCGAAGTCTCCGATTCGCTCATCCTCGCGCAGCGGCAGAGCACGTTTCCCATTACCAAGGCCATCTTCGAGCTCTTCCAGCTCCTCGGCGAGGGTCGCTTCATCGCGGCGGCGCTCGGCGTGTGGGCCATGGCCTTCTTGGGCGTTGCCATCGCGTTCGCGCGCAGCCTCCTTGGCCGTCGCTTCGGCGGCATCTTTCGGTTTTGAACGGAAACTGCAGACGATCAGGGGATTACGATCGAGCCTCTTCAGCCTGCCGGACTCTTGCTCGAGGAAGCTGCAGAGCACATCGAAGATCGAGAGGAGCGCAAGTGCGCCGCGCCTGTCCCGCAGAGACGCGCGGTTCGCCGCGCGCTTCGCCTTTTCGCCTCGAGCCACGCCACCCACCAAGCACCCCAGGGCCAGGCGCCGCGGAAGGAGCGTCCTTGCGCGCAATGCCAGCTAGCTCCACGGCGGGGGTCGGGCGCGCTGGAGAAGTCGAAGCGAGCGACGACAGGATCGTGGTCGGTGACGCTCGCCGCGAAGTCGACCTCGGTGTGGTGCGGGGCCAACGCGCGCAAGGTCGCGGCGAGCGCCGGGCTCGCCAGAACGTGATCGATCCCCTCGGCGTTGCCCTGAAAGATGGTCGTGTACCTCGTGGCGAGCGGCGCGGCCGTCATGAGATCGCGGAGCCCGGCCTCTTCGAGGACCGCGAGCGGAGGCGAAGAGTCTACGTCGTTGCAATCGCCGAGCACGAGAAGGCGCGCGGTAGGGTCGAGGGCGAGCCGCTCGCGGACGAAGGTCGCCACGACCGAAGCCTGCTCGATGCGCGTCTGCCGCGACGGCTTGGAGGCCGGCTGAAACCGGCCGAAGATCGACCCATCACCGAGCTGCGACACGAAATGAACGCCCACGGCCGTCAGCGGCGTGCCACGAAGCTCGAGCTCGACGACGAGCGGTCGACGGCTCCGGGCGAACGACGCGCCGTCGCCAAGGAGCAGAGGGCTGCGACGTACGGTGACGCCCCGATCCTCGCGCAGGAGAAAGCCGACGCGAATGTTCCCTCCCGGCTGGCCGCCGCTTTGCCCGTCGCTCGGGGGCACGTCGAGCGCCGCATACGACGGCCCACCGACGGCGCGGATGGCAGCCGTCAAGAACGCGTACGTCTGGCTCGCGTCGGTCGTACCGTCGCTGACGGGCCCGCTGTCGTCTTGCACCTCTTGCAGCGCGATGACGTCGGGACCGTGCAGCTCGACCGCGAGGATCGTCGCCAGCCGTTCGACTTTCTCCTGCTCGCTCCGAAGGTGGAAGTTCTTCAGGTTGAAGGAGGCCGCGCTGAGCTCGGCGTCGCGGGGAACATCGAAAGCCGGTGGCACGCCAGCGTCGCTCGGCCGAGCGTCGGGCAACGGGTTCGTGGGAACGAGCGTGAAATGGCCGAAGCCGTAGTCGACCACGCCCTGCACGGGCGCGACGAATCGATCACCGACATCGAGCACGGGCAAGGTCATGTCAGAACGGCCTACGACGAACACACGCTCGGGATGCTCATCGTCGTCTCGACGAAGAAGACCCCCGCGCGACGTGCGCGTGCCCGCGCCCATGCCCCCGCGGGCGACGATGACGAGCTCCGAAGCATCAGCGGAGAAGCGGCGCGTCGGACCGACCACCACCGCGTCTTCGATCCGAATGCGCATGCCCTCGAGACTTTCGTAGAAGTCGACCGCGCGGGTCTCGGGGTCCAGCGGCGCGGCGGCACTCTCTACATCGATCGGCGCACCACCGCCGATCGTGCGGGGAGGCGCCCGCTCGCCTGCTATGGGACCCACGACGACAGGCCTGGGCAAGGCCGCGCCGTGCTCGGTGATCTCGACACGAGTCGAAGCGATTTCGGTGGTCGTGAGGTTCGCGTACGCGTCGTCGCTCGGCGCGCAAGCGGGGCAACCGGGGCGCGCCTCGCGCACGACGCCGGCGACGCGCACGCGATCACCGGTTTTCACGCCGGCGGCACCAACGACGCGAATTCCTTCCGACGTGGCCGGATCGAGATCGGGATCCGAATCTTCGAGGTAGAACCCTGGCGCGACAACCGCGGTGACCACGCCTTCGATGCCCTGCACTTCGGCGCCGACCCACGGGGAGAGATGCGCGCGGCCCTGGAGATCACGAATCCGCAGGGACGCCGACAGTGGGACCAGGAAGGCGACGATAGCAAGAACGCCGGGCACGCCGCCCCATCGGCCGCTCCCCTCCCCTCGTTGCTCGCTTTCTCAGAAAGGCGGCGCGACGGTGCCCTCGGGCCAATCGTTGGCCCGAGCGTAACCGGCGTCGCGCGCGGCCATCCCCGACTGGACGAGTTGACGTTCACGCCACGTGCGCCCAGGCGGCGAAGCATCGAGCCAGTAGTAGCTCCGCTCGCGGACGTCGAGATGCACGTATTGCGTCTTGGGATGGGTATAGACACCCACGCCGACGCGCGCTTGCCCGCGTAAGTACGCCGCGAGCGCCGGCGCTCCCACGTTTTTGAGCTTGAAATCGATGGCCCGCCCCGTGCCGTGTTGTCCTTCGCTCTTCGCGCCTGCCTTGCGGTAGGCCGAGATCACGTCGACGCGCTTGGCGCGAAAGTGATACGCCGCCCGGTAGAGAATCTGCAGCGTGCGGCGATCGAGCTCGGTGGTCTCGACGTGATGGGGATCGCGCGCGTCGC
>DATEMX010000360.1:0-4296 GCA_035275365.1 Polyangiaceae bacterium
GGGCAAGCCTTTCAAGTGGATCAAAACCGCCGACGAAATCCTGGAGAAGATGCGCCGCTTCGGCCTGCGCACGCAGAAGGTGCACGGGCAATGAGTGGGACTTTTGGTAGAAATCAAAGATCCAGGGGACTAGTGCCACGCACCCGAAATCCGACCCTGTTTGGCGCGGGGTTTGTTCGGCGCCGGAGGTGCCGTGGGGGTGGGGCCCTGTTCCGGGCGAAGCCCCGGCGGGGCGGGGGCGAAGCCCCCGAAGACAAAGAGATAGTGCCCACAGCGAAGCTGCGCCGCGCGGAGCGCGGTGCCGCCAGAAATAGGCCCCTATTTCTGGCGGCAGGCACTAAGGCGAGGGAGCCGGCGGAAACGAGCTGGTCGTGAACGTGCCGGCGCGGATGTTGAATTGCAGTTGGCCCATCGGTCGACCCTTGAACGACGCGTCGACGACCACGAGCTTGGCGGGAAGGTTCACGAAGCCGCCGATGGGCGAGCCCGCGGCGGTTTCGGTGGCCGAAATGCTGGGGATGCCACCGATGAAGTAAAAGCTCTGCGTGGCCTTGTCGGCCGTGTCGGCGATGAACGAAACGCCCGCGGCGGGCGAGAAGTTGCAGTCGGTGGCGTTGGCCGCGAAATGACCTCGCGTCGGATCGATCGTCGCGCCTGTCGCTATACTCAACCTCGGAAAGCTCGCGATAGACACGAACTGCGTCGTCCCGCGCCATCCGCCCGCGACGATAGGCGGCTGCGGGTACCACATGGCGGGAAAGATCGCGCTGCCCTCGCCGTTGTCGCCGCCGGTGATGTCGATGTACCCGTTGAAGCCCTCGCTGCCGGGAGGGACGGACAAGGACACGAGTCCGTTGTCGTCGGTCATCGATTGATCGACGGGCGTCGTGCACATGAAATCGGTATTGCGACAGGCCTTGACGGTCGCTTGCTTGTACGGCTTCTCGGTCACCAAATCGGCGATGTTCATCGAGAAGGTGACGTTGCCGAGCGCCTTCGGCTTGGGCCAGTGCTGCGGCGTATCGAGGCACTCCCATGTTCGACCGATCTGACATGCGTCGGCGCACGTGTTCTGCCGGCAGTCGAGCCACGCGGCGAAGTCCCCGGCGCCCTTCGGATACCGTGCGTCGCAAACGGGCGGGCACTCGGTCGACCCCGGCAAGCAATCGGAGCGGCAGAGGTCCAGTCGCAAGCAATCGTTGTTCTTCGCGCATGCCTGCGCCTTGTCGCAGCAAGTGGAGCGCACGCACGCGCCGCAACCTTGCACGGGGTAGGCGAAGCCGCCGCAGCCGAGCCCGCACTCGGCCGAGCAGTTCGTCTCGCGACAAGTGACGAGATCGAGCATCGCCGTCGTGCGGTTGTAGAAGGCCGCGCAGCGGTACCGGCACGCGCCGTCGTCGCCGCACGCCAAGAGACACTCCGACGCGGCCGGGCACGAAGGTTCGCCCTGACACGCCGTGGCTTTGTCGCAGCACGCGCGATCGATGCACGCGGCGCACTCCGAAGAGGAATGACGGATCTGCCCGCATTGCCCGGTCACCGGCGCGAAGGTGCGAACGTCGGGCACCATCGACACCGCACCGGCATCGGCTCCGCCATCGCTTTCCGAGGCAGGCTCCGCCCGTTCGTGCAGCCCCAGGATTTGCTTGCACCCTAGGGAGCCGGAAGCCCACGCCAGAGCAACTATGATCGTGCCGCGTCCGAAGCCCGCCATCTCGCGCGCAGCTTACTTCTGGTCTCCGAGCGGGTCACTAGCGGAAGTTCGATCGATCCGGAGCGGCGGAGCGGCGGGAACGCTGTGCACCGGCGCGGCTTTCGGCGCCTCCTTGCGCTTCGAGGGCGGACTCCCGAGCGCGGGCGCTTCGGTTTTTCGAGTCGGACGCGCTTCGACGGCCGGTTCGGCGGGCGCCGGCGTGGGCGCCACTTGCGGAAGCGGTTGTGGAAGCGATGACGGGGGCGTCGCCGGCGCCGACGCGGGCAGCGTCGCCGCCAACACCGAGCGCGCTCCCGTGGTCTTCGTCGCCGGCTCGGGAGGATTGCCGTTCCTCGAGAACACCGCGACCAAGATCGAGAGCACCACGGCGGCCGACATGATCCCGTAAAAAAACCGCCTTCGCTCTTTGGGTTTGGCCAGAGGGGCCGCGAGGTCCGGCGTCGAAGACGACGACGATACGAGCGTGCCCCCGTTCTGCACCAACGTCGCCGCGGGCGGCATCTGCCGATCGCCCGAGCTTCGCCCGGGATTGGACTGATGAATGAGCCCCGCACCGCTCAGGCCCGGGTTCGAACGAAGCCCATCGGGCTGCGGATCGGAGGGCAGCCCGAGCGTCGCAGCGAGCGACTCGACGAGCTCCACGGCGGAACCGAAGCGCTGCGCCGCGTCGCGGTTGCAAGCGCGCAAGAACCAAGCATCAAACTCGGGCCCGAGCTCGCACCCCCCCGCCGAAGGCGGGAGCATGGGCTCGTAGAGCACCTGACCGATGATGCCCGCCACGCTTGTGGCCTTCCAATAAGGCTGGCCCGTGAGCAGCTTGAAGGCGATGAGGCCGAGCGCGTAGAGATCGGCCGGCGGGCCGATTTGAGCGGGATCGCCGCGGGCCTGCTCGGGCGACATATAGAGCGGCGTCCCGAGGATCTGGCCCGATTGCGTGGTGCCGGTCGATTCGGCGGCAATCTTGGCGATGCCGAAATCGAGGATCTTGATGAGCGACGAGCCGTCTTCGCGGTGGGAGAGAAAGAGGTTCTCCGGCTTCAGATCGCGATGCGTAATTCCGATGCGATGCGCTTTGTCGAGAGCGCGCGCAATCTGTCGGAGCCAGTCGATGACGACGGCCGGCGCGACGGGTTGATCGGCGGCCGCCTTCTCGAGATCGTTCCCCTCGAGCAAGTCCATGACGAGGTACGGCGCTCGATCGAGCTCGGGAGCGACGTCGGCGTCGATGATGCGGACGACGTGCTCGCTCTTGATCTTGGCGGACGCGCGCGCTTCGCGCTTGAACCGCTCGATGGCGTCGCGCGTCGCGCCTTGGTGCGCGGTCATCACCTTGAGGGCGAGCGTTTCTCCGGTGAGAATGTGCTCGACCGAGTAGACGACGCCCATCGCGCCGACGCCGATGACGGCCGTCGGGCGATACTTGCCTCCGATGAGCTCCGGCAAATCAGGCGCGAACATGACGAACGAGTGATGATAGGATGCGGCCAGGCAACCGGTCAACGAAACCAGGGGCGAGACTCGTGACTTTTCGATTTCACTTCATTGCAAGCGTGGGCGCCCTGGCGGTTCTTGGATTGCCCTCCACGGCCGAAGCCGAACCGTCCGCAGCCGACAGGGCTCTCGCGACGCTGCTCTTCAAGGAAGGCAGGGCTCTCGTCGATCAAGGGCGCGTCGCCGACGGTTGCCGCAAGCTCGAGGAGAGCCAGCGCTTGGATCCCGGCGGAGGGACGCTCCTCAACGTTGCGCTTTGTCACGAAAAAGAGGGTCGAACCGCCACTGCGTGGGCGGAGCTCACCGAAGCGCTCGGCATCGCGAAGAAGGACGATCGCCCTCAGCGCGTCGAGCTCGCCCAATCGCACATCGCAGCGCTCGAACCCACACTGTCGCGCCTTGTGATCAACGTGCCCGAGTCGGCCGATCTTCCGGACCTCGAGATCAAGCGAGACGGCAGCGTGATTCGTCGCGCCGCGTGGGGCACCGCCATGCCCGTCGATCCGGGCGAGCACGTCATCGAAGCCGGAGGGTTCGGCAAAATCCCCTGGAAACAAAGCGTGACCGTGGGCGCCCGATCCGACAGCAAGACCGTGACCGTCCCTCCGCTCGAGAAGATTCCAACACCCACCAACGTGGCTTCGCCGAACACCGATTCGACGAGTACCCACCCCTCCGCCGAGCGAGCCACAGGCTCGAGGGCAGCGGCGTGGGTGGCCATGGGCTTCGGCGCCGTCGGCATGGGCGTCGGCTCCTATTTTGGTGTCAAGGCGCTCGCCGACAAGAAGACGGGCGACGACGGTTGCCCGAACGACGTGTGCACGTCGCAGGCGGCTCACGACGCCAACGATAGCGCCATCAAGGCCGCGAACTTCTCCACCGTGGGTTTCGGTGTGGGCATCGTAGGGATCGGACTCGGTGCCGTCCTGCTCTTGACGAACGGGCCATCGCACGCCGGCACGGCGGCGCCGCTTCGAGCGGGTGCCAACGTCGGTCCGACGGGTTCGGAGCTCACGCTGAGCGGACGCTTCTGACACACCGACGCAAAGCCACGCTCGCGGAGGAGTTATTGCAGACAGATCGTGCCCGAG
>DATEMX010000361.1:0-5378 GCA_035275365.1 Polyangiaceae bacterium
GGGCGTCTCGGGGAGATCCGGCACGATGTCGACCGAAGCAAAGACGCCCAGATCGAGGAGCGCTTGCGTCGCCGTTTGAATGTCGGCGGTCGAGTAAGGTTCGCCCTCCTCGATGTCGATCGCGCGGCGAAGCGGCGCCTCGGGCAACTCGAGCGGCACGGGCGCATCGGACCCCGCGCTCTGCCCTTGGATGGCGATCTTCCCGAATTTGGCGGGCGGGCCCGGCGTGACGGCGAAGACGGCGACGGCGCGGTGCGTGACCACGTCGATGAGCGCGTCGCGCTTGGCCTTGGCGTAGGCGTAGCCTCGATCGGTGAGGGCCGTGACGAGTCGCTCTTCGGCTTTGGCGAAGCTCTCCTCGTCGAACGGTTCGCCGTCGGGCAGGTTGTCGCGCGCGGCTCGCTCGGCCGCGAGGGCGATCTCTCTGGGCAGCTTCTCGACGCCCTCGATCCGGAGCTCGTGGTTGACGACAGGAACGCCTTCGTCGACCTCGATGTCGATCTCGACGTGCTTCGGATCGACCCGCTTGACGAGGCCGGCCGTTGCCCGCGCTTCGTAGTAACCGCGCGCCTGATAGAAGCGTTCGACACGCGCCAAGTCGCGTTGCAAAGTAGCGCGGTTGAAGAGCTCGTAGTCGTAGACGACGCCCCGAAAAAGTCCCAGAAACTTGGGGCTCGGTTCGGTGGCGAGCTTTTCTTCGACGTCCGACGCGCTCACTTGCTTGGCTCCGCGAACTTTCACGCTGTCGACCGCCGCGCGGCGCGACGGGATCGACGCGCACCCCATGGCGATCGCCGCGAGAGCGAAGAACGGCAACGAACGGAACGACGCGCGAACGAGCACGGGCCTCATTCGCAAAAGCAATGTGTGGGCCACACGAAAGACGCGCCGCTACGTCCCCCCAATCGCGCATTTTCGACGAGAGAAAGCCGGCGCCTTGGAAAAGCTACGGCGAAGCGGCTTGCCAATTCGTTACACGTGCTCAAATTGCGCTCGCCATGACGTCTGTCTGGTTGCTCGTGCCCGCTGCCCTGGTCTTGGCCTGTGGTTCTTCGATTCCCGCCCCCCGCTACGCGCAACAACCCACGAGCGCACTCGTCGAAGTCGACTATCCCGCACCGCCGGCCCGAGTCGAATTCGTTCCGGCTCGGCCCACGAGCACGGCGGTTTGGGTGCGCGGCGAGTGGCAATGGCAAGGGCGACGCTGGGCGTGGAAACCGGGGGCGTGGATAGAGGCGCCTGAGAACGCGTCTTACGCCGCTTGGGTGGAGGTACGCAACCGAGAAGGCAAGCTCTTCTATGCTTCTGGCACCTGGCGCAATGCCCAAGGCGAAGAAGTGAGCGCTCCGCCGCCTATCCGCCAGGCCCGCGCGCGCTCGACCACCGTCGTAAGCGCCGACGGCGAGATGGAGCCAACGGGCGAAGACGTGGCCCCCGAAAAAGCGCCGTAGTCTCCTGAGATCGCCACCACCCACATCGGGCTCAACGCGAGGCTGTAGCCGAATCGCGATAGGCCATTTAGACTCCCAGACCATGAACCACTCTCAAAGGCACAAGGGCAGGTGGGTCTCTTTCTTGGTGTTCTCGCTGGCCGTCGCGGCCGGGTGCGACAACCCCGAAAAGGAAAAGGCGATTCAAAAGCAGGCCGACGAGAAGATCGCGAAGATCGAAAGCGAAGCCAAGGAACGCATCGCCGCGGCGGAGAAAAAGGTCGAAGAGCTGCAGATCGCCCTCGCCGACGCCGGCGCAGCGGCCAAGGCCGCCATCGACGAAGAAGTGTCGAAGGCCAAGACCGAGGCCGACAAACTCGCGGCCGACGCCACCGCCGCCCTCGGTAAGGCGCGAGCTGCCTACAAAGATGGAGAGCGTCAGAAGCTGAACGAGCTCGCCAAGGAGACAGACGAGCTCCGTGCCAAAGCCGCCAGCGCGGCGCCCAAAGTCAAAGCCCAGGCCGACGCCGCGCTCAAGGACATCGCCGCCAAGAAAGAAGCCGCCAAAAAAGAGCTGGAGGCCTTCGACCAGGCCACGCTCGACACCCTGAAGAGCGTGAAGGCGAAGGCTGACCAGAAGCTCGCCGAGCTGAAGCAAGCCATCCACGCCGCGCGCGCCAAGCTCCCGTAGCGGGCGGCCAATGTCGCGGCTCGCCTCGCTCGATACATAGCGTTTGGCGGCCTTACAGCTCGGCGAGGGGGCCGGTGCTATTGCCCACGGTGCCCTGCACGCCCACCGTGCCGAGGGTCGTGACGAGCAAGTTGGCGATCGTCTGGTGTTGTGCCGCGGGGTAGGCGATGTGGCGCCCGGGGTTGAGCGCGCCGCCGCCGTGCCCGCCGAGGATGACGGGAAGATTGTCGTGGTTGTGTCGGTTGCCGTCGGAGATCTCGCTCGAGAAGAAGATGGTCGAGTTGTAGAGCATGTTGGACGCGGGATCGGGCCCCTCGACGATCCCCTTCATCTTGCCGAATAGGTAGGCGAGCTGCTCCATCTCCCAGATGCCGATCTTTTGGAGCTGCGCGATGTTGGCTGGATCGTTGCCGTGGTGCGAGATGTCGTGGTGCCCGCGGGAGATGTTGAGGAACGGGTAGGTTTGACCGTCGGCCGCGTTGCCGAGCATGAACGTGATGATGCGCGTGGCGTCGCATTGCATCGCCAGCACCATCAGATCGGACATGAGCTGCACCTTGGTGGGGTAGTCGATCATGTCGCTCGGCTTCTTGCCTTGCGTGCAGGTCGCCGCGGAGGCTCCTTGGCCCAACTGGCGTTCGAGCTCGCGAACGCCGGTCATGTATTCGTCGACCTTGTAGGCGTCGATCTTACCGAGCTTCGACACGAGACTCGTGGCATCGCTCGTAACGCAGTCGAGCACGCTCTTGTTGTACGCGCGGCGCCGTTCGATCTCGGCTTGCGACGCGGTGCCATCGAAGCCCTTGAAGATCTGGTCGAACACCTGCGACGGGTTGGTGATCTTCGGTAGCGGCGTGGAGACACCCGACCACGAAATGCTGCGCGCATAGGCGCAGCTATAGCCGCTGTCGCAACCGCCGGCCGAGCTGCCGCCGCTGATGCCGAGCTGCAGCGAGGGCAGCCGCGTCTCTTTTCCGATGGCATTGGCGGCGACCTGGTCGGCCGAGATGCCGTTCGCGAGGGTCGTCTCCGATTTGAAAGCGTGCGCACAGGTGATGAACGAGCCCGTCCCCGCCGCGTGATCGCCGGCGCCATCGGGCTTGGCCGGCACGTTTTCGAGGCCGGTGACCACCGAAAAATCGGCCTTCAGCGCGTCGAGGGGGGCCAGCAGCGACGGCGTGGGGTATCCGGCGCCCGTCGCCGACGGCCGGAAGGTCTCCATGTTGAGCCCGTTGGGCACAAAGTAGTAGAGCAAACGCTTCGGCGCCGCGGCTGCGGCCTTGGCTCCCTTGGGCGCGAGCGACTCGAGGAACGGCAGGCCCAACACGACGGCGCTGCCACCGAGAAAGGCGCGCCGACCCACGCTCCGATTCCTGAAGATGTCCTTCATGGCTTGGCTCCCGGTGCGCCGGTCGGATCGCCTCGGCGTTCGAGGAACGGGCGACTCGTCACGACGCCGGCGACGAGATCGGCGAACTTGTAGCCGCCTTTGACGAAGGCGTCGGCGATGGACGCCAACGTCGTGGCGTCGAGATGGTTCGAGTCTTCGAGCTCCGGGGCACGGCCGAGCGCATAGGTGTAGAGCTTCTGCGCCGTGCAGCGCGAAAATTCGGGATCCGCGCTGATGAGCGTGGCGAGCTCGGTCAGGCCGTTGAACGGATTGCCGTTCAAGAGGCCCCTCGAGTCGACGGCTGAATCGCCGTCCATCGTGCGGTAGGCGCCGATGGCGTCATAGTTCTCGAGACCGAACCCGATGGGATCCATAAGGCGGTGGCACGACGCGCACCTCGCGTTCTGCACGTGCGCTTCGAGCCTTTCGCGAACCGTTTTGCCGGCGGCAGCGGGACCGTCTTCGAGCTTGATGTTGACGTCGGGCGGGGGAGGCGGAATGTCTTTACAGAGAAGCTCGGTGAGGATCCACTTGCCACGAAGGACCGGCGACGTGCGGGCCGGGTGCGAAGTGACCGTGAGGAGACCGGCCTGGCCCAAAAGACCGCCGCGATGGTCGCTCGGTGTAACGGGGATCTTCTTGAACTCGGCGCCGCCGGGCAGTGGAAGGCCGTAGTGCTTGATCAAGCGATCGTTGGCGTACGCGAAATCGGCCGTGAGGAGTTGATTGGCGGGCAGCCCTCCAAAAGCGATCTCGCGAAAGAGGAGCTGCGTTTCGGTCTTCATCGCGGCGCGAAGGGGTTCGTCGAACGAGGGAAACACCTTGGCGTCGGGCGTGGCTTCGTCGACCTTGCGCGTATAGAGCCATTGCCCGGCGAAGTTGTCGACCAACGCCTGCGCCTTGTTGCTCGCCATCATCCGGGCGACTTCACCCTTGAGCGTCGTCGGATCGGTGAGGGTGCCGGCTTTGGCCGCGGCGAAGAGTTGATCGTCGGGCATCGTGCTCCAGAGAAAGTAGGAGAGCCGCGACGCCAACTCGAACGAACCAACGGGATGAGGCGCGGTCGAAGCCGGCGCAGGGTCGACCTCCACGCGAAACACGAAATTCGGCGAGAGCAGCGCCGCCTGAACGGCCAGAGAAAAACCTGCCTCGTAGGAATCGCCCGTGCTCTTGGCCAAGGTGACGAAAGCCAGATATTTGTCGATTTCGGCGCTCTCCACGGGACGCCGCCAGGCGCGCGGCAAAAACGCCGTGAGCGCCGTGCGCGCGCACGCCTCGCCCGTGGCCAGATCACAGGAGACCAGGCGCGCCCGCTGCGCCGGGACCGAGAGCGCCTCGTCGGCCAACTTGGCCGCCGCTGATTGGTACATGCTGAGATGGAGCGGCGAGAGGCTGAGCACGCTGGCGATGTTGTCGAAGCCGTCGCCTCGATCGTCGACGGGAAAAGTGTCCGCGGGCCGCAGCGCGGTCCCGAAAAGATCCTGCACCGTGTTGTTGTATTCGGCGCTATTCAACCGGTGCAGCGTGATGCGCCCCGGGTCGGTGGCAGGCCGCCCCCCTGTCGAACCCCCCGCGCCCGTCGGCCGCTCGGGTTCCCACGACCCTTCGGGGGCCGGCGTGCTGATTTGCCCGTTACACCCGGACAACCAGCCGGCCAACGCGCAGGCGACGAAGCCCGTTCTCCAGTTCGATGCAGCTCTGAACATGCTGTCCCGTAGTTTCCGCGATGCCGGCTGCCTTCAGTGGTCGGGCGATCGAGGTTTGGAACGTCTCCCTCCATTTGTATGACGGCAGCCGACGCCATCCGCGACTCGGTTTCCCTTCGATACGCCCGCACACTCATCGAATTTCAAGTACTTAGGCGCTC
>DATEMX010000362.1:0-10557 GCA_035275365.1 Polyangiaceae bacterium
CAGCCGAGTGTGTGTGCCAACCACGAGCCGCTGCTGAAGCCGGTCACGAACACGCGCTTCTTGTCGACGCAGGCATTGGCCGACACTTCGGCGAGCAGCTGATCGAAGTACTTGACGTCTTCCCCCTCCTGATCATACACGAAGCAGCTACCCACCGACTTCAATAGGACGACGATGGCCTCGGTCTTCGATGCATTTTGGATCGGGTAGGACACAGTGACGCCCCCCCCGCACCCGTGACCGAGGAAGATCGTTGGGTAGGCGCGCATCGGATCGTAGCCGTCGGGGAAATAAATTTGGTACGTCCGCGAGGTGCCCCCCAGAGTCTTCTTCACGTACGTCGCGAGTGCCTGTCCTGGTGCCTTTCCACATCCAGCGCTGGGATCGGGCTTCGTCGCGCCGCCGCCGTCCTGCGCCGGTGTCTGCGCATCGGGACGGTCATTGCTGCCGGCATCCGGCGCTCCGCCCGCGCTGCCGCCCGAACCACCGGTGGTGTCGTCGGTACCGCCGGTACCGCTGGCAACGTCGGTGCCGCCCGATCCCGATGTAGCGGTAGTTCCCGCCGAGCTCGTCGTGTTCGAGGAGCCAGAGGCACCGCCGCTGGTGATCGAAGACGGCGTGTCAGTCGTTTCGGAGGAACATGCCGAGACGATCGCCAAAAATAAGACGGAGCTCTTGAGGTGGTGTCGCATGCCTCCCACACTCGCATTCGCTTGCGCGCGAGTCAAACTGGAATGCACCTGGGATCGACGATTGAAGCCGCTCTCAGGTTCAGCGGGTGTTCAAAACAACAGTGCGGGTGTTCAAAGCAACAGTGGAGCCACCAAAATCAGCGGTGGCGCCTCCGTTTCTCGTCGTCGGATTTTGGACGTTCTCTTTTCTTCGTCGTCGTGCGCACCACGCGAGCCTGATCATCGCCAAACCGCCCGCGCGGTTGTTGCCATTCGCGGTGGGCACCTGGCGACACGAGCAGCCGTCGTCCGATGCGATGCTGGGGCTCACTCGTTCTCGCAGCCAGACGCTTTCGCTTGGGCGGGTGGGGTGAATGCCTTGCTCGTTTCGCTGACTCGCCCGCGTCACCGGCTCGCTGCAGCTTGGGAACGAGTGGATCGCACCCGTGCAAGTGCCGCTCACCCGAAACGACTACTTCTCCCAAAGGATCGCGAGCTCGAGATCGATGGCCTCGAAAGGTTCGGCGCGTACCGTGAGCTCACCATGCCAGGCAGCGATGGCTTCATACGTCTTGCCGAGCAGGCGAAACACTTCGAGGGTGCGCAGCACGGGGTCGACGAGCCAGACGTGGCGTACTTGCTCGCGAGCATAGATGCCCATCTTGACGGTGCGATCGAGCGCTGCCGTCGCGGGCGACAACACTTCGCAAGCCCAATCGGGAGCCAGCTCGAAGGCTGCCGCGATGGGCAGCTCGGGCATTCGTTCGCGTCGCCATCCGGCCAAGTCGGGAACCAGTACGTCACCGCC
The DNA here is from genome assembly GCA_035275365.1 of Polyangiaceae bacterium. Classification (GTDB taxonomy): domain Bacteria; phylum Myxococcota_A; class Polyangia; order Polyangiales; family Polyangiaceae; genus DASWDH01. The sequence goes on from DATEMX010000362.1 coordinate 1,480, forward strand.
GCGGAAATGTAGTTCGGGCTCGTCCAGAAGGATCCAGCCGCCAGGTCCCCCTTTGCCGCGATCGAAGGGCCCTCCCAGCTCCATGGTGAGTCGCGTAGCTGCCCTTGCGTGCTGCGACGCGGGTCGGGGATGCGTGTGGAGCTCCCCGTCGATGAGCTCGGCGACGGTATGCTCGGGAGCAGCCAGCAAGTCCTCGTAGGTTGCGCGTCGTTTCGCTGGGTCCGCCATGCCGGGAGACTAGCATTTGAATCTCGCGACCATCGCAGGGTGCTAGCTCGCCTCGTTTTTCGGGTTAGACTGCGGTCGTGACCGAAACAGCGCATCGCCTGGCAACCTATGAAGATCTCTGTGCACTTCCCAGCGGGCTGACGGGACAAATCGTGTTCGGCGTGCTGCACGCTTTCCCAAGGCCTGCACCGAAGCACGTGATGGCGGCCAGCAGCCTGGGTGAAGAACTCGGGCCGCCGTTTCATCGCAGCCGCGGCGGGCCCGGCGGTTGGCTGATTCTCGACGAGCCCGAGTTGCACCTTCGTGGTCACGTGCTGGTACCGGATCTGGCCGGCTGGAGGAGAGAGCGCCTACCTCAGTTGCCCGTGGACAAGGCGTATTTCGAAGTCACCCCCGATTGGGTGTGTGAAGTCCTCTCACCGACCACCGCCGCGCTCGATCGCGGCGACAAGCGCAAGAGTTACGGCGAGTGTGGAGTCTCGCACATTTGGTTCGTCGACCCCGACGCCAAGACGCTCGAAGTGCTGGCGCTCGATGGGGCAAATTGTCGGGTGCTCGACGTGTTCTCCGGGGAAAAGCTCGTGCGCGCCGTTCCGTTCGATGCCATCGAGCTCGAGTTGGGCGCGCTCTGGGCGCGCTAACGACGACAGAAGGCCTTCGTGACCGAAACATCGGTGTTCAAATCCTGACGATCGGGAAACTTGTGGCCGCGTACTACCGTCGGCTCGTTCGAGTCCTTCGACCGTCCACCGGAGTGGAGTTCCTCTCGAGCGACTCATTGGCGCACGAACTCACCGTCGACGATCGTGACGATCGCGAGTTCGAGGACGACTACTGACGAATGCGCTTCTGAAACCCAGGCCGGCCACCAGCCTCGGGCGTCGAGACCACAAAGAGGAGGGAGATCGCTCGAAGCACTTGATCCGTCAGGATGGCCCGCTCTCTGTTGAAGATACGGTCGTCTTCCCATTTGTTGGGACCAAGCTGGCGCCGCACGAGCGCATCCTTCGGCACCGTCGATCCTTTGGCGCACTCCGAGTACAGGTGTGTCGCCTCACGTTCGAATACGATCAATCGCCGGCAAGCAACGTTGGAAGCGGCTGCCGCCTGGATCGTCGCGCGCGCGGGCAGAGGCAACGGCGGATTCTTGGACTGAGAAGGCGGCGACGGATCCGGCATTTCGCGGCGAGATTGAGGGGGAAACGGTATCGAGTTGGTTCGACCGATGGTTCGACGTTCGGGATGCGATGGGCGTCCAGACCAAGGTAGACAGGGGGCGGATCCGCAAGTGGGCGCTTCCTTCGCTCGGCCCGAAGCCTGTCGCGGCTATCACGTCGAGCGATCTCGAGGCCATCGTCGAAGTGCTCGACCGCGAGGTGGCGGCCGACGTAATGAAGTGGAAGAACGCCGCCAACATCTGGGGCGTGGTCGCAAAAGCGTTCGACGACGCAAGCGCTCCAAGGTGAGAGCGCTTCGCGTTTGCGTCTACCAGCAGCGCCCTTGCGAGGGAACGTGTTGGCGGAATCCCGCAGCCGACGTGCGTGCCCCCGATCGCGGCGCCAAAACGCTGAAGCAATATCTCTACCCCGACGAGTTCATGACGTTCATCTTGAGCGAGGCCGTTCCGCTTGAGTGGCGCGTGTTCGTGGCGACGGCCACGTACCTTTGCTGTCGCGCCTCGAGATCCTCGAGATCAAGACGCACGTGTTCGACAAGGCCAACGGCTCGACCACCAGGATCTTCAGCCGCGACTGTCTTGAGGTCACGTTGGCGCTGCCGGGTAAGCGACGGCTCCACGTCCTCATCAACCACTTCAAGTAGAAGCTCGGGGGCAACGCCAGCGATGCCAAGCGCAAGGCCCAGGCTGACCGCGTTGTCGAGATCCTCGGGGGCTTCAATCTGTCGACCGATCTCGTGATCGTCGCGGGCGATCTCAACGACACGCCGGATCGTCCGCCGCTGCAAAGTCTCCTGGGGCTCGCGGGCCTCACGGACGTCCTGGCGCCGGGGTTTCCCGATCCCAAGGACCGGTGGACCTACCGGGACAAGAAGCAGATCGACTACATGCTGGTGTCGAAGCCGTTGGCCGCCGCCATGACGGACGCGGGGGTCGAACGCCGTGGCCTCTTGAACGCGTCGAAGTTGACGGGGGGAGTCGTCACGTCGTTCCCCACCATCACGGACGACACCAACGACGCGTCGGACCATTGCGCCGTGTGGGCCGAGTTCAGCATCTGACATCGATTGCGCTCGTCACGGTCTTGGCTTCGCGGCAGTAGCGAAGGCCCGCGGGATCGTCGGGCTCGAAGGTTTCGGGGATCGTAGGCGTGGGGAAGGGTCGGAGAGGCCGATCGGTTGGGCCATGCTGGCTCATTGGCAACGTCGAAGGAAAGTTGCGCAGTTTTTCGTTTACGACGATGATTCGCGGGCGCCAATGGGGGTCCACAATTACGCAAGTGAGATTTCTGGCATCCCGGATTGCCCGCCGCAGGCCAAGCGCGCGTCCGGGACCGCGTACCGATTTGTGCATGTTCCATTTGTCGAACGAGATTTTTTGCCTTGCGCCAATACGTGCCGGTCGACACGACGATCCGCTACACGCCCGACCCCGACGCCGCCAAACGCCAGCGTGAGGCCCTGGCCGAGCTCTTGAGCACCGTCATCAAATCGGCCACCAAGTGGCAAGGAGGCCTGAAATGACGCCGGGAGAACGCGTCTTGGTCGACGCTCTCGAGACCGAGGTGTTGCACTTGGCTCGTCTGTTTCGAGGACAGGTCGAACGTGCCAAAGACGAAGGCATGGTGGCGGGCGAAGCGCTCGTCCGGGCCAACCGGATCTTGGCGCAACTCAAGTCGATGGAGGTGCAGGATGGATCGTAACGCTCGCGCGATCCATACTGGCGGCGTGCAGCGCACCATCGTGACGCACGTCGACGTCGAACGGCTCGAACTACGAGCTCACGATGCGGAACGTCGCTTGGCCGCCGAGATGCGGCGCAACCCCACGCTTGCGCGCCTCTGGACCGAAGTCGTCGAAGCAGACGCCGCCGTCTTGGAAGCACGCCGACAGCTCCGCGAAATCGGCGGCTGAAAAAAAGGGGTGGCGGATCGCGCCGCCAGGGTTGCACGGCGGCATAACGGAGTAGGGCGGGGGAGGCGCGGCAGTCACGCGCTTCCCATTCGACCGCACGAACTTTCAGAAGGAGCATCACATGGGCAGGATCAAAACGGGATCGGTGTCGCGCTTCGTCGACGAGAAAGGACGCGTTCGCTACAAGTTGGCGTCACGTTGCCGAACGGTACGACCCGCTCGAAAACGTTTGCCTCCCGGCACGACCGAGGCGAGGGCCCGCGCCACGGCGGACTCTTGGAACGAAAAGGCCCAGATCGATCCCGACTTCCAACCGGTCAAGCAGCAGCCCGAAGGCGAGGCCTTGGGTGACTGGTACGACCGTTGGTTCGGCGATCGCGATGCCCGCGGTATCCAGACGAAAGTGGACCGGGGACGCGTTCGAAAACACGTGCCGGCCGACCTCATGCGAAAACCCATCGTGTCGATTGCGAAGGAAGATCTCGAGGGGATCGTCGAGACGTTGGATCGCCAAGTCGCGGCACGCGAGATGAAGTGGAAGAACGCGGCCAACATCTGGGGGATCATTTCGAAGTCGTTCGACGACGCTGCCCATTCCAAGACGCGGGCGCTTCGGGCCCGTCTCGACAACGCCGCGGCCGACGTCCGGGGACCTGACCGCGGCGCCAAGACGCTGAAGCAGTACCTCTACCCCGACGAGTTCCGCACCTTCATCCTGAGCGACGCCGTCCCGCTCGACTGGCGCGTGTTCGTCGCGGTCGCGACCTACCTCTATACGCGGCCCGGTGAACTCGAAGCGCTGGAATGGGGCGACATCGATCTCGACCGCGGCACCGTCCACGTGCATCGAGCGATCGACTACGAGCACGGCGGCATCAAGGCGACCAAGACGGAGACACCGCGCAAGTTCGTGATGGAGCCGGCGCTACAACCGTTGCTTCACGCGCTGCGCGATCGGTATGACGGCACCGGGCGGCTCTTTCCCGAGCTGCCCTACCGCACCAACGGAGCGCGCGACTTCCGTCGGTTGCTCTTGAAGGCGGGCGTCACGCGTGAGGAACTCCACGCGGCCGACGACACCCGTCAGGCTATCACGTTCCGCGATACCCGCGCGACCGGCATCACGTGGCGAGCGGTCCGGGGTGACGACCCGCTCAAGATCAAGTCGTGCGCCGGTCACAAGCGGTTCAGCACGACCGAGATCTACATCCGGGAAGCCGAGGCCATCCGCGACAGCTTCGGCGATGCTTTTCCCGCCCTCACGACCCTCGCGAATCTCGCCGCAAACTCTCCGCAGCCAGCTAAGTCGACGAGATCGTTGTGGAGCCGAAGGGGATCGAACCCTCTACCTCCTGCATGCCATGCAGGCGCTCTCCCAAATGAGCTACGGCCCCGGTTTTGCGTATGTGGCGGTGTGGCTTGGATCGGGGGGCGGAAACTAGGCGCCCAGGGGGGTTTTGTCAAACGGCAGCGCACGCTTTGGCGAGAGAAGCGATGAGGCGGGGGATGTTCGGGGCCGGGACGGAGCTCAAAGCGACGCGGAGGGCGCCCTTGACGGGGACGACGAAGACGCCGTCGGCCTTCGTCTTTTCGACCGCCGCGAAGGCGTTGTCGGTGAAGACGGTCACGAAAAAGCCGCCGTCGTAGCGGGGATAGCGGAGGCTTTGGGCGCGCGCGGCCTGGTTGAACAGCGCAACGCGGTCGCCCAGAAGCTTCACGAAGACGTCGCGTTCGCGCCCGACGCGCTCGGCGAGCGCTGGTTCGGCGAGGAGACGGGTGACGGCGGCCATGCCGCCGCGGCTGCAGTTGGACCAAGTGCCCCGACATGCGTAGCCGAGAGCGTTCCGGATGCGGCGCCGCTCGGCCTCGTCGGGGTGCACGGCCACGAGCGAGCCGACGCGCAGGCCATATTGGGTGAAGGTTTTCGAGGCGCTCCACGCGACGAGCACGAGCACTCGTCCGAGGAGCCGCTCGAGCGCGGCGATGGCGGGGCGAAGGCCGTGCGGACCATAGGCGACGTAGGCCGCGTCGAGCAAAACGGCGATGGGCCCTCGCTCGGCGTGCCGTCCGATGACCTCGGCAGTGACGCGCCAGTCTCGTTCGCTCATCGAGTAGCCGGTGGGGTTGTGGCACGGATCGTTCAGCACTAGGAGCGCGCGGCCTTGCGCCTTCATCGTGGCGCCGAGCTTTTCGTCGAGGGCTTCGAGATCGAGCTCGGTTCCGTCGCCGCTAGGGTCGAACATGCGAAACGTTTCGACGCGCCGGGCGTGTTCGTCGGACAAGATCGCGTAGGGGCCCCAGTAGAACGACGTGGTGAGCATCGCTTGGCCCGGCTCGAGGAAGGTCGAGATGGCATGACGCACGGCGCCCGTGCCGCCCGGCGTGGCCACGGCGACGGCTGCCTTGCGCATCGCGGGGCTTTGGCCGAGCACGTCGTCCATTACGGCGTCGAGGAACGCGGGTGTGCCCGAGATGGGCGCGTAGGCGGCCCATTCGCTGTCGGTTACTTGTCGAACGGCCTCGGCGGCCGCGGGGAGCACGGCCAGCGTGCCGTCGTCCTGAAGGAGCACGCCGATGGAAGCGTTGACGATGGACTCGCCGCGCGCGATGCGCTGGCTCGCCTCTTGGTTCAGGGCGAAGATGGGGTCTTCGCCGGGCTTTTCGCCCTTTACGAGGAACGTTTGCACGTGGCCTCTCTATATCACGATCACGCGAACGGGTCGTTCGCGGTAGCGCCGCGCACCCGAAGCCCGAGTGCTGCGCGGCCGAAGTCCAGGCAGAGATCAGGAGCTAGGAGGATCGCGAAGATCGGCGCCGGAGGTGCCGTGGGGGTGGTGCCCTGTTCCGGGCGAAGCCCCGGCGGGGCGGGGGCGAAGCCCCCGGAGACAAAGGGAGAGTGCCACGCGGCGAAAATCCGACCCCCAGATTCGAGAGCGTGGATACTTGCCATGCCGGCATGCCCGGATGCCAAGTCACGAACGACGGGAGGACCCCTTCCTGCTTCAGTTCTCAATTTGCCATGGCAAATTGGGAACGATGGCGCGGACCCTCCTAGTGCCGCGGCTGAACTGAGGACAAAACTTCGGCCGCGCGACACTAGTCGACGTCGACGTCGATGCCTACGCGCTTCATGAGCCGGAGCGCGTTGGTGGAGCGGACGACCCCGGGGCGAAGCTGGTAGTCGAAGGTCATCGACGAGACGCCGTTTTCGGTGGTGACTTGCTCTTCGAAGTGCACCTTGTCGAGCTTGGCGTCGAGCTCGGGCGAGAGCTCGAGCAGCCCGATATCGTGCGTCGAGACGGCGCCCATCGCTCCGTGCTCCAAGAGGTGCCGCAACACCGACCGCGCGCCGATCACGCGCTCGCGCGAGTTGGTGCCTTGCAAAATTTCGTCGAGCAGAAAGAAGAGGGGGCGCCCGCCCGAGAGGCCGTCCACGACGCGCTTCAATTTCAGTAGCTCCGCGTAGAAATGGCTCACGCCTTTGATGAGCGAGTCGCGCGCCCACATGCTCGTCCTGAGCTCGAAGGGGGAGATTTCGAGTCTCCGCGCGACGACGGGCGCGCCGGCCATGGCCATCACGGCACCGATGCCCATCGAACGGAGCAACGTGCTCTTGCCGCTCATGTTGGAGCCCGTGACCAAGAGGGCGGTGCCGGCGCCGCGCAAGCGGACGTCGTTGCGAACGCGGGTCGCTTTGGGAACGAGGGGATGACCGAGCGCTTCGGCGTCGAAGGCGGGCGTTTCCGTGAGCGTGGGCCAAGCGGCGTCGGGGTGATCGTGGGCGAAGCCGGCGAGGCTCGAGAGGGCCTCCATTTCGCCGATGACCTCGAGCCAGCGCCGCACGTTTTTGCCCGCGCGCTTCTGCCACCGCTCGAGCGCGAGCACGCAGTGGGCGTCCCACAGGACGAGAGGCCCGATGAACAGGCGAAACACTTCGTTTTGTCGCGCGTCGAGGAAGCCGACGATCGACGAGAGCTTGCGCACTTCGCCGGAGGCCGCCCTGCCGGTCTTCGCGAGAGCGAGATCGCCCTTGAGACGTGTCAGCCTCGCCGCGGCGAAGTTCGTGCTTTCGATGAGCTCGAGCATCGTGCGATAGCGGGCGAGCGCTCCTTCTCGCGAGCTCGTGGCGCTCGCCGTCGGCTCGATCTTGGGCATGAGGGACATGCCGTAGAGCCATTGTCCGAGCAGGAGGAGGAGCCAATATTTGGTGGGAAACTGGCCGAGGAGCACGAAAGCGTAAGCGGCGCCCGTCGAGAGCGGCACGGCAAACGCGAGCCACCGCACGAGCGGATCTGCCGACAAAAGAGAAGGCCCTTCGGCCCACTTCAAGAGCGGATCGGGATCGGGCTTGTCGGCCGCGATGAGCGTCCCTTGCACGGCGAGGTTTTCCCGAAGGTCGGTGAGTAGGGCGAGCTCGCGCACGGCGTTCTGTCGTTCGACGACGGCGTCTTTGGAGCTCGGCTCGCTGAGCCACCCGGCGAGGCAATCCTCGCCGCGACGCGTGTGCGTCGAGTCGAGCAGCTGAAAGAGCGAGCCCTCGCCGAAGAGCCCGAGATCGGCCGAATACGGATGGGCGTCGGACTGGAAGCGATCGCCGCGCGCCGGGTACGCCTCGAACTTACCCTCGAGGCGGTGGGTCGCCCATCGATGGTAGGCGATGCCCGCGGCCACGCGCCGCTCCTTCCGATCGAGCTCGATGTGGCGAACGACCAAGGCGACGAACGCGACGAACGACGACCCCGCGATCCATCCGGTCCACGCCGGCGCATAGCGAAACCCGATGGCGAAGGTGAGCGCGACGGCGACGAGCAGCGTCACGAGGCGGAGCGTCGAAACGAGCGAAGACGCGCGCCCGAGGCGGTGGGCTTCGCCCATGAGCGCGGTTTGGCGAGCGGCGTGCGCTTGCAACGGCGTGCGCAGGCCCTGCGCAGGGGGGACTTCGGGCGAATGGGCTGTGTCTTGCAAGGGGCGCATCGGTGAAAGTCGCGTGGCTGGCGCTGGTGTTGCTGGCGACTGTGGCTGCGTGCAAGTCTCTACCCGAGGCGGGCGTCGGCGTCGCTTCCATTCGCTTCCGGGGCAACCACGAGTTTCGGAGCGGACAGCTCGAAGAACGCATTGCCACCCAGGAGACCCCCAAATTCCTCGGTCTCTTTCGCGCGTCGTGGCGCCGCTACCAGGACTTTGCGCCGGAGGTCCTAGAGAAAGACCTGGAGCGCCTGCGCCATTTCTACGAGCGCCACGGCTACTACGACACGCAGATCCGCGCCGGGCGCGTCGTCGAAAGCGGCAAGTTCGTGGAGGTCGAGATCCTCGTGCAGGAGGGGCCCCCCGTCCTCGTGCACTCCATCGCGGTGCGAGGCTTGGAGGCCAAGCCCACGCTCCTCACCGTGCGCGTCAGCGACGGGCTCACCCTCGACAAGGGTGACGTCTTCGATCAGGAAAAATTCGACGCGTCGACCAAGTTCGCGGCGGAGATCTTGGCCGACCACGGCTACGCCTACGCCGACGTCACGCCGCGGGCCGTGGTCGATCTGGGCCCCCGCACGGCCGATCTCGCGTTTCAGATCGATCCCGGGATCGAATGCAAATTCGGGCCGATCACGTTCGAAGGGCTGGACGATTTGCCCGAAAAGCTGATAAGGCGCACGTTCGGCGTCGAATCCGGAGAGCCCTACGAGGCCGACGACCTCGACCTCGGGCGTCGCGCGCTCGTCGAGCTCGGTGTGTTCGCGTCGGTCGACGTGACGCCGGATCTGTCGA
>DATEMX010000363.1:0-4561 GCA_035275365.1 Polyangiaceae bacterium
AAGAGCGCGAGAGCTTGTTGTGAAGAGAGAGGAAGGAGCCCTCCGCGGGTCATTCGCCGCAAGTCTGCGTCGGAGAGGTGGGCGGTCATGGCGGACCGTTCTTCCCAATAGCCCCATTGCAAAGCGAGAGCGTGCAAACCCGTGGCGGAGCGATGGTGAGCGAGGGCGTCGAGGAAGGCGTTGGCGGCGGCGTAGTTGGCCTGGCCGGGACTTCCGAGGATGCCCGAAACGGAGGAGAAGAGGATGAAGGCGGCGAGGTCGAGGTGGGCCGTGAGCTGGTGCAGGTTCCAAGCGGCATCGACTTTGGCGCGCATGACGGCGTGCAACCGGTTGTCATTGAGCGAGACGAGAAGGCCGTCGTCGAGGGTTCCTGCGGCGTGAACGACGGCGGTGAGCGGGTGTTCGGCGGGGATGGTGGCCAGGAGCCTTTGGAGGGCGAGTGGGTCGGAGGCATCGCATGCGGAGATCGTCACGGCGGCGCCGTCGCGGGTAAGCGATTGCTGGAGCGCGAGTGCACCCGGTGCCTCGAGACCTCTGCGCGAGACGAGAAGCAGGTGCTTGACGTTGTACTTTTGGACCAGATGTCGAGCCAGCGTGGAGCCGAGCGTGCCCGTGCCTCCGGTCAGAAGCACCGTGCCTTCCGGTTCGAGGGGGCGAGGTAGGGTGAGCACGATCTTTCCGATGTGATTCGCCTGGGCGAGGACACGGAAAGCATTCGGTGCGCGACGAATGTCGTAAGGCGTGATGGGAGGTGGACGGAGCACGCCGCGCTCGAACAGACCGACGAGTTCCGCGAGCATCTGCTCGATCCGCTCGGGTCCGGCGTGCAGCAGGTCGAAGGCGCGATAGACGACGCCTGGATGGTCGGCGGCGATGGTTTCCGGCGCACGGACATCGGTCTTTCCCATTTCGACGAAGTGACCGCCGCGGGGTAACAGTCGAAGCGACGCGTCGACGAACTGTTGCGTGAGAGAATTGAGAACAACGTCCATGCCGTGGCCATCGGTTGCGCGCAAGAAGTGGGGCTCGAACTCCAAGCTACGGGAGGATGCGAGGTGCTCCTGGTCGAACCCGACGGATTGAAGCGCGTGCTGTTTGGGAGCGCTGGCGGTCGCGAAGATCTCGGCGCCGAGGTGGCGTGCGAGCTGGACGGCAGCGGTGCCAACTCCTCCGGTGGCTGAGTGGACGAGGAGTTTTTGACCTGTTTGCAGATGACCGAGATCGAGCAAGGCGTAATACGCGGTAAGAAAGACGATGGGGACGGCAGCGGCTTGGAGAAAGGTCCAACCATCGGGCAAGGGAATGACGCAGCGGTGATCGGTGACGCAGATGGGGCCAAAGCCCGCTCGGAACAAGCCCATGACGCGGTCGCCCGGGCGAAGTCGGGTGACGCCGGAGCCGATCTCCAAGACGACGCCGGCCCCTTCGGCGCCGAGCGGTTCGGCGTCTCCCGGATACATGCCGAGCGCGTCGAGAACATCGCGGAAGTTGAGCCCCGCGGCGCGGACGGCGACGCGGATCTGCCCGTCGGCGAGGGGTTCGAGGGCGTCGGGATGTGGCACCAAGGCGAGATTCTCGAGCGTTCCCTTGGCTGAAATGTCCAAACGCCACGCGGGCGCGCCAGGGGCGACCAGAGCCGCGCGCGCGTCGAGGCGAGCGAGTTTGGGAGAGAGGAGCTTGCCGTCGCGAAGGGCGAGTTGGTGGTCGGGACAAGCGAGGGCGAAAGGGATGGCGCGGAGGGAGGAGAGGGTGTCGTCGATGTCGAGAAGGAGGATGGGGCGGTCAGGGTGTTCGGTTTGAGCAGAACGAACGAGGCCCCAGAGCGGCGCGTGAGGGAGATCGATGACGTCTTCATCGTGTCGCGTCGGGACGGCGCGTTGGGTGAGGAGGATGAGACGAGACGAAGCGAGCCGTTCTTGCGTGAGCCATCTTCGAAGAAGTGCGAGGGCTTGTCCGGTGGCGTCGTGGGCGGCGTTGACGACATCGTTGGCTGTCGGTGAAACAGCGCGACGGCAACATGGTACGAGAACCACGTCGGGTGGGGTTTGACCGTCGGCGAGCTTGGCGAGCAGGGAGGAGAGATCGGTGTAGCGTTCGAAGAGGAGATCGGTGGCATCGAGGTTCGGGTCGAGATGGCTGTTGCCGAGAATGGCCAAGCGCGCCGAAGGCAAAGAAGACGAAGTAAGGGACAACTCGGTCCAATTGACGGCCAGGAGCGGATGTTCCTGGGCGATGGCCTGTTGGAAAAGGGTAGGAGAAACGGGTCGGGTGACGAGCGATTGGACGACACCGAGCATCTCGCCGCTGCCGTCGGGAGTGTCAGAAAATTTGTGTAAGTTGATCAGGTGGGCGACTTGAAAGGAGTCGCTCATGGAAACAATCAAGGAAGAGAAGGCCAAGGTTTCTAATCGGGACAAGGCGGCAGCGAAGCAGGAATTGCTGGATTTGCTGCTGGAAGGGAGCTCCTCGGAGGAGGACCTTTTCGGGCCCGAGGGAGTGTTCACCAAGCTCAAGGGCGCGGTCATGGAGCGGCTGCTCGAAGCTGAAATGATCGAGCACCTCGGGCACGAGCGGCAAGCGCGCCGAAGGGGCACCAACGGCCGCAACGGGCATAGCCGCAAGACGGTGCAGACCGAGAGCGGCCCGGTCGACATCCAGGTTCCTCGGGACCGCGAGGGCACGTTCGAGCCGCAGCTGGTGAAGAAGCACCAACGGCGACTGGAGGGCTTCGACGAAAAAGTGATCGCGCTCTATGCCCGCGGCATGACGACGCGCGACATCCAACAGCACCTGCGTGAGCTGTACGGCACGGACGTCTCGCCGGAGCTGATTTCTCGGGCCACTGAGGGCGTCATGGACGAGTTCCGCGCCTGGCAGTCTCGGCCGCTCGAGGCCGTCTACCCCATCGTCTACCTCGACGCGCTGTTCGTCAGCGTGCGCGACGGCGGGCAGGTCCAGAAGCGCGCGTTCTACGTCGCGCTCGGGGTCCGGGTCGACGGCTCGCGCGACGTGCTCGGGCTCTGGGTCGCCGCCAGCGAAGGCTCGAAGTTCTGGCTCAGCATCCTGACCGAGCTAAAAAACCGCGGCATCCACGACGTGTTGTTCATTTGCGCCGACGGGCTCACGGGGCTTGGACAAGCCATCGACGCGGCGTTTCCGAAAGCCGTTCATCAAACCTGCGTCGTGCACCTCATCCGTTCCGCTCTGCGCTTCGTGTCTTGGAGCGACCGCAAACTCATCAGCGCCTCGCTACGGCCCATCTACCACGCAGAAAACGAACAAGCCGCCGAACTCGCGCTCAACGAGGCAGCCAAGCAGCTCGACGGAAAGTACCCGAGCGTCGTTCGCACCTTCCGCAATCGGTGGGCGGAGTTCGTGCCGTTCCTCTCGTACCCCGCTGAGCTGCGACGCATGCTCTACACCACCAACGCCGTTGAATCGCTCAACTCGCAACTTCGCAAAACGCTGCGACAGCGAGGTCCGTTCCCCAACGACGAAGCAGTCTTCAAGCTGCTCTTCCTCGCCATTCAAAATGCTAAGGTCCACTGGCGTCGTCCCATCGCGTGGACGCGTATGCTTGTTCAGCTAGATATTTTCTTCGAAGGTCGTCTGCCCGCCTAAGTCAAAGTACACAGGAATTCTGACACCCCCCTGCCGCCGCGAGATGCAGCGTACAAGAAGCCCCGTCGTCGCGCCTCTCGAGTTGCACGCGCAGCACCGAAGCGCCGACGGAGCGCAGGGAGACCCCGGTCCAAGAAAAGGGCACGACGGGAGCAGGGTCGTCGAGCGAGCCGACGATGGCGTGAAGGGCTGCGTCGAGCAACGCAGGATGCAAGGCGAAGCGTTCCGCGTCGGTGGCGAGGTGGGCTGGCAGGTGGACCTCGGCGAAAAGCTCGCGGCCCCTTTGCCAAACAGCGCGCAGCCCACGAAAATCAGCACCATAGCCGAACCCCGCCCGGGCGAGCCGGTCGTAAAGCTCGTCGATCGGAAGGGGAACGGTATCCGCAGGCGGCCATGTCCGTAGGTCGAACGAGGCATCCTGTGCGTTGGGGCCGAGGATGCCGGCGGCATGGCAGGTCCAGGGTGCGTCGTCGGGCGCGTCTTGCGGGCGGGCGTAAATGGCGAGCGGTCGACGGTCGCCGTCGTCGGGCGCGCCGATCGAAACCTGAACGAGAACTCCTCCGTGCGCGGGGAGCGGCAAGGGGGCTTGCAACGTGAGCTCTTCAACCTGTTCGAACCCGATGCGGTGCGCGGCGTGCAGCGCGAGCTCGACGAACGCCGTACCTGGCAAAATGACCTCTCCAAACAGCGCATGACCTGCGAGCCAAGGATGCTGGTCCAGCGAGAGGCGCCCCGTGAAAAGATGTCCACCCGTCTCTGCCAACGTGACCGCCGCCCCCAACAACGGGTGCTCGACAAGCGCCAATCCCGCCGCGGCGACGTCGAGCGAGTTCACGGGTGTCGATTCCAGCCAGAACCGCTCGCGCTGGAACGCATACGTCGGCAAACTGACGCGCTGCGGATGCAGCGGCTCGAAAAACGACGCCCAATCCACCGCGCA